>CBFHBH010000161.1:0-5770 GCA_965653735.1 uncultured Flavobacterium sp.
AGGAAAAATTCCATTCTTATAGGCCAATAGCAATCGTTCAGGAGACAAATCGCCTCCTACTGCCAAAACACCTTCAGGTGATGTTTGCTCAACAGGCGGAAAATATAATTCTTTGGTTATAAAATACATCTTTACAAAATAGATAAAAGACGAAAAAATTAAAAAATGTCATACCTCGCCAAGCTCAGTATGACATTTTAATATCTAAATTCTAATATTTGTATCAAAAATTAGAATGGAAGATCATCATGCTCTTCTTCGTTAAAGCTTGGCGCTGGTTCAAAAGCCTGTGCAGCTGGCATAGCCGGCATTTCTTGACCTGATGGGGCTCCTTGTTGTAAACGCTCAATTCTCCAACCTTGAATAGAATTGAAATATTTAGTTTCTCCTTGAGGATTAGTCCACTCACGACCTCTTAAATTGATAGAAACTTTTACTTGCTCACCCACTTGGAAGTTGTTTAAATCATCCACCTTTGCCTGAGTAAATTCAATCATAATGTGTTGAGGATACTGCTCATCAGTAGTAACCACTAACTCTCTTTTCTTGAATGATGCGCTAACCTCTTGTGTGGGGTTAATCACTTTAATTCTTCCTGTAACTTCCATGATAACTTTAATTTATTGCTTTGCTAACAATACTTTCCATGCTGAAAGTATGTCTTGTTTATCTAAATATTCTTTTGCCAATTGATTGACTTTCAATCGATCATCAGCACTTAAAACTGCTTTCACAGTAAAATTCTCTTGGACAAATATAGCGATTTCTTCATCGGTAGGCAATGCTTCAATATTTCCTAACATTCCTAAATCGTTACCTGTAAAAAAAGAATCCTTTTTGATATAATCAGGAATCGAATCGACACCAATACCAAGAGTTACCAAAGGTTTTGGCACTTCAAATAATCCCATATTTGAACGCGAATACCAATTTCCTCCTAAACGAGAAACCAAATCAATTTTATGTTGGTCAATTCCTCCACTTTCGCTTAAAACTTCCTCTTTAATATGAACTTTTACAATTTCACAAATTACTAAATTCCCTGCTCCACCTTCGGTTCCTAAAGCTATAACATCGTTAACTTTACATTCAAACTGCACTGGTGATTCTGCCACACGAAATGGTTTTACTAAATCTGAAGGAATTGCGGTTAGTCCCGCTTTTTCAAATTCATTAACTCCATCACCATATTCTGTACTTGATAAAGACGTTTGTTGCACTATATCATAATTTACAACGTTTATAACAACTTCTTTAGTGGTCAAAACATTTTCTAACGTATGTTTTGTAGTATTATCACGAACACGTCTTGAAGGTGAAAAAACTAAAATAGGTGGATTAGCGCTGAATATGTTAAAAAAACTAAACGGAGATAAGTTTGGCACTCCTTCTTCGTTAAGAGTACTAGCAAAAGCTATTGGTCTTGGAGCAATAGCACCTTGCAAATAGGTTTGTAATTGAGCCGTTGGCAATTCAGACGGTTGGAAACTTTTCATTTTAAAAATCGTTTAGAGCAAAAGTAATAAATAGAAATGTTTTTAAAGCAGGATTGTTAAACTGATATTTTAGATTTTACTATATTTAACCACACTTTTTATTTTTATGCTTTTTTCAGAAAAAAATAGTATTACACGTTGGGTTCTTGTTGGATTTTCATTTTTGATAATCGTTCTCATTTTGTGGAATACATACACTTTGGTACAAATTTTTAAAAAAGAAGAAAGAAATAAAATGGAACTTTGGGCAACTGCCCAAAAAACCCTTCAAAATGCTACCGATGATACCGAAGTTGATTTACCACTTCAGATTTTAACAAACAACGGTACTATTCCCACTATTCTTGTTGATAAAAACGACAGTATTTTAAGCGTTAATAACATTGATGAAGAAATATTAAAAGATTCTATACGATCTAGAAAGCTTTTACAACAATTTAAAACTGCCAATAACAAAATTGAAATTAGCATTGATAAAAATAATTACCAATACTTATACTACACTAACTCTCAGTTATTAAGGCAATTAAAGTATTACCCTATTGCTTTAATTACTATTATACTCCTTTTTGGTGCTTTAGTATATAACTACTACAAAGCCTCAAAAGTTTCAGTTCAGAACAAACTTTGGGCGGGTATGGCCAAAGAAACCGCGCATCAAATTGGAACTCCTTTATCATCCCTGATTGGTTGGGTAGAAATAATGAAAGCTGATAATATTGATTCGACCATGGTTGAAGAAATTGAAAAAGACATTACTAGACTCCAAAATATTACTGATCGTTTTTCTAAAATTGGTTCTGAACCTATTCTCGAAATAAAAGATCTAATTTCAGAAACTAAAAATGCCTATAACTATTTAGAATCACGTTTTGAAGGTCAAGTAAATTTTACTTTTAAAGCTCCTGAAAAAGAAATTCCTGTTAAACTAAATCCAACGCTTCACGGATGGACCATAGAAAATTTAGTAAAAAATGCTATTGATGCCATGAGAGGACGTGGTTCGATACTAATTACTATTGAAGAAGAATTTGGGAATGCAAAAATTAAAGTATCGGATACTGGAAAAGGTATTCCAAAGAATTTATTTAATAGTATTTTTGAGCCGGGATTTACAACCAAAAAAAGAGGATGGGGTCTTGGACTTTCCTTAACCAAAAGAATAGTTGAAGAATACCACAAAGGAAAAATAAAAGTACTTCATTCAGAGTTAAATAAAGGAACAACCTTTCAAATTAGTTACAGAAAATGCACTTAAGTTATTGGGAGATAAAAAATTGGTTTACTAACGTTGATTATACCATTGTTGGTAGTGGAATTGTTGGTTTACACTCAGCATTACGGCTTCGTGAGCGTTTCCCAGAAAGCAAGATTTTAGTGCTTGAAAAAGGAATGTTACCCGAAGGAGCCAGCACAAAGAATGCTGGTTTTGCTTGTTTTGGCTCTTTATCTGAAATTATTGACGATTTAAAAACGCATTCTGAAGAAGAAGTAATTGAGCTGGTAAAAAAACGTTGGTCGGGTTTACATTTGTTACGCAAAAATTTGGGTGATCAAGCCATTGATTTAAAACCTCATGGCGGATATGAATTGTTTTTAGAAAATGATGAAACTACATATATCGAATGTCTTCAAAAGCTTCCTTTTATTAATGATATTCTAAGACCATTGTTTAAAACGGATGTTTTTGAAAAAAATGTAGACCGATTCGGCTTCAAGAACATAAAGGAATACACAATTTTTAATCCATTTGAAGCTCAAATAGATACCGGAAACATGATGCAGGCACTTTTAAAAGAAGCTTATTCAAAAAACATCATGATTTTAAACAATCAAACAGTTAAACAATTTTCTGATGCAGGAAATAGTGTTGAAGTTCAACTGAATGACTATACATTTAAAACCAAAAAGTTATTGTTTGCAACCAATGGTTTTGCACAGGAATTAACTCAAGGAGAAGTAAAGCCAGCACGTGCACAAGTTATAATAACTGAACCTATTCCAGATTTAGATATCAAAGGTACTTTTCATTTAGACAAAGGGTACTATTATTTTAGAAACATAAACAACAGAATCCTTTTAGGCGGAGGAAGAAACCTTGATTTTGAAGGAGAAACCACGACTAGACTCGAACAAACTCAATTAATTCAAAATAAACTGGAAGAAATCCTATCAACCGTAATATTGCCTAACACTCCTCATCAAATTGCACAACGCTGGAGCGGTATCATGGGCGTTGGCTCACACAAAAAACCAATTGTAAAACAATTATCTTCTAACGTATATTGCGGCGTTCGTATGGGAGGCATGGGCGTGGCAATAGGAAGTTTAATAGGACAAGAATTAGCAGATTTAATATAATGGCAGCAAAGAAACCTACACCTACAAAAAACACATCTAAACCATCTAAAAAGAAAGAAAACTTAACCTTTTGGGGCAAAGTAAAAAAGTTCTTAATTAAATTATTCATTTGGTTTAATGTTGTCTCAATTGCATTAGTGATTTTATTCAAATTTGTTCCAGTTCCGTTCACACCGTTAATGATAGTAAGAGCATTTGAGCATAATGCCGATGGTAAAGAAATGGTTTGCAGTCATGATTGGGTTCCTTTAGAGGATATTTCGATGAATTTACAAAAAGCGGTTGTTGCCAGCGAAGACGGAATGTTTATGAAACATAACGGTTTCGACTTTTCAGCAATGAACAAAGCGATGAACAGTAATTTAAAAGGAAAAAAATTAAAAGGCGGAAGCACCATATCCCAGCAAACTGCTAAAAACGTTTTTTTATGGCAAGGCCGAAGTTATGTTCGTAAAGCACTCGAAGCTTATTATACAGTACTTATTGAACTCATTTGGGGTAAAAAACGCATCATGGAAGTCTATTTAAACAGTATAGAAATGGGGGATGGCGTATATGGTGCCGAAGCCGCGAGTCGTCATTGGTTTCATAAAAGCGCTAAAAATTTAACGAAATACGAAGCCGCTTCTATTGCCGCCATTTTACCAAGTCCTAGAAAATACAAAGCCATTAATTCATCTTCTTATGTTGAGCGAAGAAAAAACAAAACCTTGCGTGTGATGCGTCATGTAGGGAAATTGAATTATTAAAATGAAGAGTACTAAATTTCAAGACATTAATACGTTCATTCTAGTTGGAATTGAATTATTGTTATTGGGAATTATATACTGGAAATATATTAGTGAAAAAAAACGTCGTCAAAAACTAGAATATCACTACGAAGATTATGGTTATGGACGAATGCAATCGTGGAGACCTTACATAATTCCTATATTTATTAGTATATTATTAATCTATGAATTAATGAAAAGGCTATATAATTATATTTATTTCTAAAATTCCTATGCATATTAATAATTTTAACAATCAACCTATGAAGTTTAAAATAATATTCACATTGTTTTAAATGTATATTATTCTTTGGCTAACTTTTTGATATAGAATATTGTAAATCAAAACCTATAAATTCTATATCTTATGCGCACTCCATTTATCCTGTTTTTAGCAGCCAGTTTGTTTATTTCTTGTAAAGATGTTGAAGCCGAAAGTGTTAGTAATAGCGCAATGATGGTTTCAGAATTAAAATCACCCGCTAAAGCTGCTGCTTATGAAGCTGCTGCTGTAGATTCGGCGGCCAGCCCAGTAAATCCATCACAGTCCGAAACTAAAATCATCAAAACAGCCGATTTAAGTTTTCAAACTTCAGATTTATCCACTTCCTATGAAAATCTGATACAGACATTAAGAAATACAAAGCGATAATTCAAAATGATGAGTCGGGGAAAAATGATGAATCGGTGTATCGCAATTTAACCATTAGAATTCCAAGCCAACATTTTGATACATTTATTGCTGATATCAGTAAAGGAGTTCAACACTTTGACAGAAAAGAAATTTCTCAACAAGATGTTACCGAAGAATATGTAGACACCGAGTCACGTATGAAATCGAAAAAGAAACTAGAAGAACGCTATTTGCAATTATTGTCAAAAGCGTCTAAGGTTTCAGAAATGCTGGAAATCGAAAAGAAACTTGCAGAAATTCGTGAAGAAATAGAAGCCAAAGAAGGCCAACTGAAATACATGCAAAATCGCGTTTCAATGAGTACCGTAAATATCCAAATGTATACGTATAATGCTTCTGAAAGTGGTGCAACAGTATCTTATGGAGGCAAAATATGGAACTCTTTAAAGGAAGGTTTTAACGGTTTGTCCAATTTTATGTTAAGTATCATCAGTATTTGGCCCTTTATT
>CBFHBH010000162.1:0-5749 GCA_965653735.1 uncultured Flavobacterium sp.
TAAAAATGACATATGAATATTGTTGGAAATATCAAGATTGGAAGTATGAAAATGAGTTTCGAATGGTGTCTATCAATGCTTTAAGCTTTGATAGAAAATTACCAATCGAGAAAAAGCAAATTGAAGAAATCTATATTGGATATAGAATGAAATCGAAGTATCCAAATTATTATAAAAAACTAATGCAAATTTTAAAACAAAATTATTTACATGTAAAAATCTATGAGGTCAGTCCACATCCTGTAAAGGTTTTATTAGAATTCAATTCATAAAAGGATATAATAAAAAGATATTTTTATTGTCAAATTAAGTTTAAAAACACTATAAAACAACTAACAATATACAAAACCAATTTTCCATTTCAACGGACAAGTCAAAGTTAGATATAGATTCTATTCATTAATTTTAATCTACCAAAGCCTATTGGTATTTGAACATTTCTAAAGAGAAAGTACAAACTGCAATAGAGAACTATGTTTTGGTGTTTATGAAATGGATAAACAAATGGGTTTTGTGCAATAAATACATTTAGTATTAACACAGTGTTCAATTTCCCTCTGGAAAATCTTATATTAGCAGAAACAAAACAATAACGTTCACCCCACTGAACGGCAAGCCGGCAAGATGTTAGCTGTAATCCGCTAAAAAATTCAAATTGATGATTACTGAATTAAAAAAAATAGAAAACTTACTTTTTAAGGAAGTTAATTTAAAAATTTCAAACGTAATTGAAGATAAGGAATCTCAAGAATATTTTGGTTACAGTTTTCAAACAGAGAAAATGAATTTTAAATTTAGAAAAGCGAAAATAACACCTAAGAAAGTAGGACAATTTGTTACTTTATGGAAACGTAATTCTCTAAATATAACAGAACCTTTTAACGAAACGGATGCATTTGATTTTTATATTATCGTAACCGAAGAAATTGAAAAATTTGGGTTCTTTTTATTTCCTAAAACTGAATTAATCAAAAGAAATATACTAGGTACAAAGTTCAAAGAAGGAAAACGTGGCTTTAGAGTTTATCCAAGTTGGACTAAAACAGAAAATAAACAAGCTGAAAAATCTCAATCTTGGCAAACAGAGTTCTTCATTGATTTCACAAAAAATGACAATCAAATTTCTGAAAAACTAAATTCTATATTGAATTTCTAAAAAAGTCTTTTTGTACATTTGAGTTAAATCTTAATTAAAAAGTACAGAAACAAAAAATCTATAACTTCATCAAGCCAGCTAGAAGTTAACAATCCTTAAAAATGAATTTAATGTAACTATACATGACTAATTTTGCCCAAATGATTAAAGAGTATTCGGTTTTATTATGCTTAATTACTTCAGTAATATTAATAGTAATAGCAGCATTAAATTATCCTGGCGGTTCATTGCTGGATAAAAATTCTATAGGGTTTGGATGGTCAAAAAATTTCCTTAGCAATTTATTTGAAACAAACGCAATAAATGGCTCTGAAAACAACGGCCAAATTTGGGCACTTATTGGAATGGCATTCCACGCAGTTGGTTATGGCATTTTTTTTATCAATATGTCAAAAAAGATATCTTCAAGACAATGGTCAAATATTTTAAAATTTATAGGCATTGCCAACATAATACTTATTTTATTAATCGCAACACCCTTACATGATGTAGGAGTAATATCTATTGTTTTAACATTGTTTGGTTTATTTATAATTACTGTATTTATCTTAAAATCAAAACTTCATTTACTTAAATTTTGCTGTATTATTTGCTTGTTTACTTTTTACTGTTTCTTTGCTCTATTTGGATTTGGTTATTTGGGTTTAGCAATCATTCTTCAGAAAGTATATGTTTTATGTTCGATACTATTAGTTTTAAGCCTAGAATATTTTACCAAACATGAAGACTTTACCCCAATTAAATCGAGCGAACAAAAAATATAAACTACAAACCACTAATAGAGGTTTTTCGTTATTAATGATTTAATTAGATTTAAAAATTTCATGAATCCTAATAAAGAATACAATTTCGTTGCTGAGCTTAAAATAATAGGAATCAATCCATTTGTATTTGTTCCTGAGGAAATTCTGAATGAGATTTTTAGAGCCTTTGGAAAAGATAAAGGTCAAATTCCTGTACATGGTTCAATCAATGGAAAACCATATAAGCAAACTCTGGTAAAATACAGTAGTGATTGGCGATTATATATTAATACAGTTATGTTGCCGAAGTCTCCACAACGAATTGGTGAAAGTTTAGAAGTAACTATTGCTTTTGACACAGAAGATAGAACCCTCACTCCACATCCAAAACTTATAAAAGCATTAGAAGTAAACAAAGAAGCTAAAACGGTTTTCGATAATCTTCCTCCATCAAAACAAAAAGAAATCGTGCGTTATATCTCGGCTTTAAAAAAAGAAGAAACCATTGATAAAAACATAACCAAAGCGATTAATTTTTTATTAAGTAAAGAACGCTTTATTGGAAGGGATAAACCTTAAATTAAAACTCGGCATTAACTTCCAACGTAATAACTTCTTTAGTAATTGGATGAATAAATGTTAATGATTTAGCGTGGAGATGCAACCTATTCGCTTTTTCACCATACAAATCATCACCAACAATTGGAGTATTTAACCCTAGCGGATGTGATGCATGTACGCGCAACTGATGCGTTCTGCCCGTTATAGGATAAAAATGAACTCGTGTTTTACCATTTTCATCAGCAACTGTTTCCCATTTGGTTTTTGCAGGCTTTCCATACTCATAACATACTAATTGTCGTGGTCTATCATCTAAATCCACTCGAAGAGATAACTCTATAACGCCTTCTTTTTCGTTTAAAATTCCATCTAAAAGTGCTTCATAACATTTTTTTACTGTTCGTTTAATGAACTGGTGCTGAAGCATGACATACACTTTTTCGGTCTTGGCGATTAACATTAAGCCCGAAGTTGACATATCTAATCGATGAACAATTAAAGGGCCTGTTGCGTCAGGACACATAAGTTTTACTCTTTGATATACTGAATCTTGAATTTCTTTTCCAGGAACCGATAAAAACTCGGCAGGTTTGTTAATCACTGCTAAAAACTCATCTTCAAAAATTACTGAAATATCTTTTCCTTCTGCAGGATTTTCTAAAAAAGGATTATCATCCATTTCAATGCCTTCTAACATATGTCCCAATAAAATAGGTTCACATTTACTTTTGCAAGATGGATAAAAATGTTTGTGTTTTCTGACTTCCGATTTAGGAGATTGTCCCCACCAAAATTCAGCCATACAAACGGGTTTTAAATCATGTTGAAATGCATAATGCAGTAATTTAGGAGCCGCACATTCCCCTGCTCCAGCTGGCGGATTATCATTGAAGATTTCTCCTAAACTTTTAGATTTCCCAAACTGATTTAAAAAAGAATACTCCTTAAAAAGTCTTTGTTGTAAAGCTGCCGATTTTTGCTTTCTTAATTCTTTTAAGGAAATAATTTTATCTTCAAAAGAAGCAACTTCATTTTGTGCATCAACAAGCTTATAATTCCAATACGCCATCATTTTTTTTAACAGAATACCTTCTTGCTGGCTTTGTTCTTTCAACTCGTTTAGTAATTGTTCAAATGGAATACCATCTAAAAGTTTTTCGGCTTCTAATCGCTTTTGCTGACGAACTTTTTTCTGAGTTTTAATGTGGTTTTTATGTCTAAGAATATCTTGTTCTGCTTCTGTTTTAGTCAATTCTAAATTTGATAATGCTTCTTTATATTCTTTTTGAGATTCTAAAGTTTCAATTTCTCGATTTATAACATTGATTTTCTCTTGTTCAAGGTTGAAAAAACCATTCTGATCCAACATATCAAAAACAGTAGGAACAAAATAATTATGATGATTTTGCTCTGCTAATTTACCTGAAAAAGCCCACAGATAACCCAATTCACCTTGCTTATTTTGGCAAACTAAAACCCCAAACATTTTTCCGATTACTAAACCATTTTGCTCATCGTTTAAACCAAAATTATGTTCAAAATCAGTTTGCGTTTCAAGGTATGATTGTAATTCTTGAGCAGCAATTTTGCTTAACTCATGTGGTTCATAATAAAAAGGAAAATTGAATTTATCAGGTAAAGCAATTCCTGAAATATTGGTTTTAAAGTTTTGAAATAAAGATTTAGGCATGGTGCAAAGATAGTAGAAATAAAAAAAGTTGACTTCGAGAACCTCAGTCAACTTTTTTAAAATACTTTTTATATTGAATTACTTCTTCAAGTGCTTATCAAAGTAATCAGCAATTTTAGCATACATATGAATACGATCTCTTCCTCCTACGTTATGCTCGTGGTTAGGATATAAGAAATAATCTACTTGTTTTCCTGCTTTAATACAAGACTCGATGAAATTCATACTGTTTTGTTGTACAACAACTGGATCTTGTGCTCCGTGAATAATCAATAATCTTCCTTTTAAGTTTTTAGCTTTGTCTAATAACGAAGCTTTTGCATAACCTTCAGGGTTTTCTTGTGGCGTATCCATGTAGCGCTCACCATACATGATTTCGTAATATTTCCAATCGATAACTGGACCACCAGCTACACCAACTTTAAAAGTATCTGCTTGATTCGTCATTAATGTAGTTGTCATAAAACCACCAAAACTCCATCCGAAAACTCCAATTTTATCTTGATCAACAAATGATTTAGATTTTAAGAACTTAACACCTTCCATTTGATCAGCCATTTCATTAACTCCTAATTGACGGTGATTTACATCACAGAATTTTTTCCCACGTGCGTCACTTCCTCTATTATCTAAAGTAAATACAACATATCCTTGTTGTGCCATGTAATAATCAAAATAACCACCACCAGCTAACCAACGATTGGTTACTAATTGTGCATGAGAACCTCCATACACATAAACCATCACTGGATATTTTTTTGTAGCATCAAAATTTGAAGGATAAATAATACGCCCGTTTAAAGGTGTTTTACCATCAGCAGAAGTGATCGTTACCAATTCCATTTTAGGCATATCAATTTTACCTGTAAAAGGGTTATCTGCTTTTACTAATTGAGTTGCTTTTTTAGATTTTACATCAATAATCGAAATTTCATTTGGTGTTGTTGTATTGCTGTATTGATCTAAAACCATAGTCCCATCAGAAGAAACAGAAGCATTATGTGTTCCTGAAACTGTAGTCAACTGAATTGTTTTTCCAGTTTTCAAATCTACCTGATACAATTGACGGTCTAAACCATTATTTGCAGTTCCTATGTAATTAATTTTTGTTGCTTTTGCATCAAAACCTAAAACATCTTTCACAACAACATCATTAAAACCTAAATTCTTTACAAGTTTACCATCAGTATTATATAAATACATTTGATTATAACCATTAAAATCCGTTTGGTAAATGAATTGTGTTGGGTTATTTGGAACAAAAGTCAAGGCATGTTGAGGTTCAACCCAAGTTGAGGCTTTTTCTTCAAATAATGTTTTTACGAATGCACCAGTTTGTGCATCGTATTTATTAAATTTTAAATGATTTTGTTCACGATTTAAAACCCCAATGAAAATATGTTTCCCTGTTGGCTCCCAAGAAACCATTGTTAAATATTGTTCCTTTGGCTCACCAGTTTGAATAGTAACTTTTTTTCCTGAGTTAACATCAAAAATTACTAATGTTACATTCTCGCTAGTCATACCAGCCATTGGATACTTTATGTCTTTATTTACTGCTTCACGCTCATTCCAGTTAATGATTGGATAATTTCCAAC
>CBFHBH010000163.1:0-5740 GCA_965653735.1 uncultured Flavobacterium sp.
TTCATACTACTCTCATCAATTCATAAAAATTTCTTGAAAGAGTATTACAAAAAACTATTAAATAACTTGGTTATATATGAATGGGTTGTAGCCGATTTATCGAAACATAACAAAGTATTCAACTTTAATAACTATCACTAAATGATAATGAATTAAAGAAGAGTCTAATTGTATTTTAAAATGTGAGTAAAGTGAAAAGAGAATACCTTTTCTGAATTAATTTTTAAAGAGTAGTTTTTTACCATAAGCGGGAATTAAGTAAATTATAAGGCAAATCTAGTGGAAAATGGAATTACGGAAAAACCGTAATCCCTGTTTTATTGATGAAATGCGAGAAAAAATCGATGAAAAGCATATTTCTGTAAAAATCAATAAGTTTTTACTTACAAAACAAAAAAAGGTTAATTCATTAAAAACCAAATAGTTATGTTAAAAATTAAAAAAAGTGATTACTTTCAATATAAGTGTATCTTTGCAAAAAATTTTTAAAAAATGAATTTTATTAAAGAAATACAACGCAGAAGAACTTTTGGTATTATATCACACCCCGATGCTGGTAAAACAACATTAACAGAAAAATTGCTATTATTTGGTGGTGCTATTCAGGAAGCGGGTGCAGTAAAAAGTAATAAAATTAAGAAAGGTGCAACTTCTGACTTTATGGAAATTGAACGTCAAAGAGGTATCTCTGTTGCTACATCTGTATTAGCATTTAACTATAAAGATAAAAAAATTAATATTCTTGACACTCCCGGACACAAGGATTTTGCTGAGGATACATTCAGAACATTAACAGCTGTAGACAGTGTAATTGTGGTAGTTGACGTAGCAAAAGGGGTTGAGGAACAAACTGAAAAGTTAGTTGAAGTATGTCGTATGCGTCATATTCCTATTATTGTTTTCATCAATAAATTGGATCGTGAAGGTAAAGATGCTTTTGATTTGATGGATGAAGTAGAAAAAAAGCTTGGTCTACATGTTACTCCTTTAAGTTTTCCAATTGGAATGGGTTATGACTTTAAAGGAATTTATAATATTTGGGAGAAAAACATCAACCTTTTCGAAGGAGATAGCCGTAAAAACATTGAAGAAACAATTGCTTTTGAAGACGTAAATAATCCTGAATTAGAAAAAATAATTGGAGAAAAACCTGCCAATAAACTTCGTGAAGAATTAGAATTAATCAATGAAGTTTATCCTCCTTTTGATAGAGACGCTTATTTAAAAGGTGATTTACAGCCTGTATTCTTTGGGTCTGCATTAAATAACTTTGGAGTTCGTGAGCTATTAGATTGTTTCATTGAAATTGCTCCATCTCCACGCCCAAAAGATTCAGACACTCGTGAGGTAAAACCTGATGAAAACAAATTTTCGGGATTTGTATTTAAAATTCACGCCAACATGGATCCAAAACACCGTGACCGTTTGGCATTCATAAAAATTGTTTCTGGCACTTTTGAAAGAAACAAACCCTATTTACATGTTCGTCATGGAAAGAATTTAAAATTCTCTAGTCCGAATGCGTTCTTTGCAGAAAAAAAAGAAATTGTAGACATTTCTTATCCTGGTGATATTGTAGGACTACACGATACAGGTAACTTTAAAATTGGAGACACATTAACTGAAGGAGAACAAATGAGTTTTAAAGGAATTCCTAGTTTCTCTCCAGAGCATTTCCGTTACATTAATAATGCTGATCCTTTAAAAGCTAAACAATTAGAAAAAGGTGTTGACCAATTAATGGATGAAGGTGTTGCACAGTTGTTTACTTTAGAGATGAACAATCGTAAAGTCATTGGAACCGTTGGTGCGCTTCAATATGAAGTAATCCAATATCGTTTAGAACACGAATACGGAGCAAAATGTACTTATGAAAACTTCCCTGCTTATAAAGCTTGTTGGGTAAAACCTGAAGATCCTAAGAACGAAGAATTCGCTGAATTCAAACGTATCAAGCAAAAGTTCTTGGCTAAAGATAAATACGGACAATTGGTTTTCTTAGCCGATTCTGATTTCTCAATCCAGATGACGCAAAGCAAATATCCAAGTGTAAAATTATTCTTTACTTCAGAATTTGAATAATCTAAGAATATAAAAGCGACCGTTTGGTCGCTTTTTTTATTGTGTTATCCGAATTCTAAAATTCAAATTATGCTTGTCCTGTTGGACCAAAATTCAATGGAATTGAAGGTTGTTCTGTTTCTTTAATCTCTCCATGAATACTTTCAAATCTTTTGATATTATCTGCCAATGCGCTTACTAACCTTTTAGCATGTTGTGGTGTCAAAATAATTCTAGATTTTACCTTTGCTTTTGGTACCCCTGGCATGATATTGATATAATCTATAACAAATTCAGTATTAGAATGATTAATAATTGCTAGATTAGAATAAATTCCATCTGCAGTAGCTTCATCTAATTCAATATTTATTTGTCCTTCTTGTTGTGGGTTTTGATTGCTCATAATTTTAAATTGTTTTTGATACATTCTGCATTTCATTCAGAACATTCAAACTGAAGTTAAACGTAATTAAAAATCCTAACAGTATAAACTGTTAGGATTTATAAATATAGTCAGAAAAATTAATTATTAATAATTATATTCTTCTTTAGTAATCATTAATTCGTCATACTCTTCTTTAGAACCTACAATTGTATTATCATAGTCTCTCATACCTGTACCAGCAGGGATTCTGTGACCAACAATTACATTTTCTTTAAGACCTTCTAATGTATCAACTTTACCTGCAACAGCAGCTTCATTTAATACTTTAGTAGTTTCCTGGAACGATGCAGCAGAAATAAATGACTTAGTTTGTAACGATGCTCTAGTAATACCTTGAAGTATTGGAGTCGCTGTAGCTGTGATAACATCACGAGCTGCCACTAAGTTTTTATCCTCACGTTTTAACAATGAGTTCTCATCACGTAATTGACGAGCTGTTACAATTTGACCTGGTTTAAGGTTAACTGAATCTCCAGCATCTTCAACAACTTTCATTCCGTATAACTTATCGTTTTCAGAGATAAAGTCTTTTGTATGAATTAATTGCTCTTCAAGGAATAATGTATCTCCAGGATCTTGTACCTGAACTTTACGCATCATTTGACGGATAACTACCTCGAAGTGTTTATCATTAATTTTTACCCCTTGTAAACGGTAAACTTCTTGAATTTCATTTACCAAGTACTGTTGAACAGCAGCTGGACCTTGAATTCTTAAGATATCTTCTGGAGTAATTGCTCCGTCAGAAAGTGGCATACCTGCTCTTACGAAGTCATTTTCTTGAACTAAGATTTGGTTTGATAATTTAACCAAGTATTTCTTGATTTCACCAAATTTAGACTCGATAATGATCTCACGGTTACCTCTCTTAATTTTACCGAAAGAAACTACACCATCAATTTCAGATACAACAGCAGGGTTAGACGGGTTACGAGCTTCTAATAACTCAGTAATTCTTGGTAGACCTCCCGTGATATCGCCAGCTTTAGAAGAACGACGTGGGATTTTTACTAAAATTTTACCCGCTTTAATTTTCTCTCCATCTTCTACCATTAAGTGTGCACCTACTGGTAAGTTGTATGAACGGATTAATTCACCATCTTTACCGTAAATTAATAAAGTAGGCATTAATTTTTTGTTTCTTCCTTCAGAGATTACTTTTTCTTGGAATCCTGTTTGCTCATCGATTTCAACCATGAACGATTGTCCTTGCTCTAAATCTTCGTAAGCAACTTTACCAGTAAATTCAGAAATAATAACTCCATTATAAGGGTCCCATTTACAGATTACATCTCCTTTTCCTACTGATTGACCATCAGCAACAAAAATACTTGAACCATAAGGGATATTGTGTGTACTTAACAAGATTCCTGTTTTCTCATCAACTAATTTTAATTCAGTTGAACGAGAAATAACGATATCTACAATATTACCTTCGTTATCTTCACCTTTAACCGTTTTTAAATCTTCGATTTCTAAACGTCCAGGGAATTTAGCGATAATACTAGACTCTTCAGAAAGACCTCCAGCTACCCCTCCAACGTGGAACGTACGAAGTGTTAACTGTGTACCAGGCTCACCAATTGATTGCGCTGCAATTACTCCTACCGCTTCACCTTTTTGAGTCATCTTACCCGTTGCCAAGTTACGTCCGTAACATTTAGCACAAATACCTTTTTCTGCCTCACAAGTAAGTGGAGAACGTACTTCAACTTTTTCAAGTGGAGAAGCTTCGATTTCTCTAACGATAGCCTCAGTGATTTGCTCACCTGCAGCTACAATTACATCAGAAGTTAAAGGATTAATTACATCTTGTAATGCAACACGTCCTAAAATTCTTTCTCCTAAAGATTCAACGATTTCCTCGTTTTTCTTTAAAGCAGTAACTTCAACACCTCTTAATGTACCACAATCCACTTGGTTTACGATAACATCTTGAGCAACGTCATGTAAACGACGAGTTAAATAACCCGCATCTGCCGTTTTTAACGCCGTATCCGCAAGACCCTTACGAGCACCGTGTGTAGAAATGAAGTATTCTAAGATCGAAAGACCTTCTTTAAAGTTCGATAAGATCGGGTTCTCAATAATTTCACCACCACCAGCTGTTGATTTTTTCGGCTTAGCCATCAAACCACGCATACCAGTTAACTGACGAATCTGCTCTTTCGAACCACGGGCTCCAGAATCAAGCATCATATATACCGAGTTGAAACCTTGTTGGTCCTCACGGATATTTTTCATTGCTAACTCTGTTAATTGAGCATTTGCTGAAGTCCAAATATCAATAACCTGATTATAACGCTCATTATTTGTGATAAGACCCATGTTATAGTTCATAGAGATAACCTCTACTTGCTCTCTAGCCTCAGCAATTAATGATTGTTTTTGATCTGGAATTTTAATATCACCTAAAGAGAATGACAATCCTCCTTTGAATGCAAATCTATATCCCATATCCTTCATATTATCAAGGAAAGCAGCTGTTGTAGGAACATCAGTTACTGCAAGAATTTTTCCAATGATATCACGAAGAGATTTTTTAGTTAATACCTCATTGATATAACCAGCTGCTTCAGGTACTACTTCGTTGAATAATACTCTACCAGCAGTAGTTTGGATAATTTTATATACTAATTCTCCATTTTCATTGAAGTCTTTAGCTCTAATTTTAACGCGAGCGTTTAATTCTAAACGACCTTCATTTAATGCAATATGCACTTCTTCAGCTGAATAGAAAGTTAAACCTTCACCTTTAATAGTTAACTCAGGTGTTGATAAACGCTCTTTAGTCATATAGTACAATCCAAGAACCATGTCCTGAGATGGAACCGTAATAGGCGCACCATTCGCAGGGTTCAAGATATTATGAGAACCTAACATTAATAATTGTGCTTCAAGGATCGCCTCAGGCCCTAATGGTAAGTGAACCGCCATCTGGTCACCGTCGAAATCGGCGTTGAATGCCGTACATGTTAACGGGTGTAACTGGATTGCTTTTCCTTCAATTAACTTAGGTTGGAATGCTTGAATACCAAGTCTGTGAAGAGTTGGGGCACGGTTTAGTAATACTGGGTGACCTTTAATTACGTTTTCAAGGATATCCCAAACTACTGGCTCTTTTTTATCGATGATTTTCTTAGCAGACTTAACTGTTTTTACAATACCTCTTTCGATTAACTTACGAATAACGAATGGTTTGTAAAGCTCAGCAGCCATATCTTTAGGAAGACC
>CBFHBH010000164.1:0-5730 GCA_965653735.1 uncultured Flavobacterium sp.
CGCGACTTGATCTGTATTAAATGTTACTGTACAGTTAAGTTCTTGTGCTTGTGAAAAGCCAAAAACGAAAAACAATAATAGAGTCAAATAGTTACGCATAGTGTTCTACAATTTTATTTACAATATCAAGTGCAACTTCTTCTTTTGATTTAAGTTCTTGAGGTTCAATGATAAAATATTTACTTATAAAGGTAACTTTATTTGTAGGTTTACCAAAACCTGCACCAGTATCATTCAAAGAATTAAGCACAATCAAATCTAAGTTTTTTTTCTGTATTTTTTGCTTTGCGTGTTCAATTTCATTTTCTGTTTCCAATGCAAAACCAATTAGAAACTGATTTTTTTTAATTTGCCCAAGAGATGCTAAAATATCTTTTGTTTTTTCTAATTCAATAGAAAACGAAGCATCGCTCTTTTTTATTTTTTGGTCCGCAACATTTTTTGGTCTATAATCAGCAACTGCTGCTGCTGCAATAGCTACATCAACATCATTAAAATATTCATGACAAGCATTATACATCTCTTCTGCAGAAGTTATTCTAATTAAATTTATAGCAGGATTTTTAGTTTTTAAATGTGTTGGTCCAGAAACTAAAGTAACTTGAGCTCCTAAATTTGCTGCTGCATTAGCAATGTCAAACCCCATTTTTCCAGAAGAATGATTACCTATAAAACGCACAGGATCGATAGCTTCATATGTTGGCCCAGCAGTTACCAGTATTTTCTTGTCTTTAAGAGGTAATTTATTTTCAATATCTTTTTCTAGAAAAGAAATAATGTTTTCAGGTTCAGCCATTCGACCTTCTCCTGACAAACCACTTGCTAATTCTCCACTTTCAGCCGGAATAATTGTGTTACCAAAACGCTTTAATGCTTCAAAACTAGCCAAAGTTGATGGATGTTTATACATATCTAAATCCATAGCAGGTGCAAAATACACTGGACATTTTGCTGAAAGATATGTTGCAATAAGAAGATTATCACAATTCCCGTTTACCATTTTAGACATGGTATTTGCAGTAGCTGGTGCAATAATCATGTAATCTGCCCAAAGAGCCATATCTACATGATTATTCCATATACCTTTACCCTCTTCCTCATTAAAGAAAGAAGAATAAACTGGATTTTTAGATAAGGTAGCGAGTGTTAAAGGAGTAACAAAATCTAAAGAAGCAGGTGTCATAATCACTTGGACCTGAGCACCTGCTTTTATAAAAAGTCTAACTAATAATGCTGATTTATAAGCAGCAATTCCACCAGAAACTCCTAGTATTATTTTCTTACCACTTAAAACCGACATGACAGTAGTTTTATTTTGTAGATTTATAGTAAATTTTATTCTCTAACCATTCTTGAACAGCTAAAGCGTGAGGTTTTGGTAATTTTTCGTAAAATTTAGAAACTTCGATTTGTTCTTTGTTTTCAAAAATTTCCTCAAGGCTATCATTATATGTAGCAAATTCTTCTAATTTCTCAATTAACTCTTTTTTGATTTCTGAATTAATTTGATTAGCTCTTCTTGCCATAATTGTGATAGCTTCATAAACATTTCCAGTTGGTTCTTCAATTAAACTTTTGTTATAAGTGATTGTGTTTACTGGAGCTGTTGTTTTCTTTAAATCCATCCTTTTACTTATTTTGAAATTGTTGTAAATCCTTATCTATTCTAGCTAACATTTCATCAGCTTTTTCTTTGTATTCAGTGCCTGAATTAAATTTTATTAAAGCACTGTATGCGTTTTTTGCAGCGTTTAGTCTTTCTTCCATTTTACTAGGTACACTATTGATTGCAAGTTGGTAACTAGAATCAAATTTATAGTACAAAGCTTTCTCTTTGAATGGTGTACCTGGATAATCTGCGATAAAATTATCTAAAGCTTTTATAGCTGCCTTATAATCTGATATTGTATTATATTGTTTAGCTATTTCAAATGCTTTTTTCTCAAGTTTCTCACGTAACTCTTTTATGATTGCATTAGCTTCAGTAGCATACTTAGAATCTGGATACTTATTAATAAAATTTTGCATTTTAGTAATAGCTTTATCAGTATCTACTTGATCTAAAGTATAAACAGGTGATAATTCATAAAATGATTTAGCCCCTAAAAAACCTGCTTCTTCAACCTTATCACTTTTAGGATACATAGAAGCCAAGCTTTCAAACTGATAACCTGCTAAATAAAATTGTTCTGTTTTATAATACGACTGAGCAAACATATAAGTAACTTTCTCACCTTCTGGTTTCCCTCTGTATGCAGGAGATATTTGCTCAAACAAGCGAATTGCTTTATTATATTTACCTGCTTCGTACTTATTTTCAGCTGCTTTCAATTTTACAGCAACATCCTCAGATTTTAATGCTTTTTGATATTCACTACAAGACGTTAAAATCACTGACAGCAGCAATACATATATTAGTTTATTCATATTATTTCAAAAACTTCGGTTTTGCTGGATTTTTTTATTCACAAAACGAACTGCAAATTTAGTTATTAATTTCTATATACAAAAACTTTATTTTAACTGCTATTTAGACAGTTGTTTTGTAAAAGCATCTAATCTATTTGCCAAATTTTCATTTACATTCACAAGTGGCAATCTTACTGTATTTTCAGAAAGTCCTAATGATTTAAATATTTCTTTTATTCCTCCGGGATTTCCTTGTTCAAAAATCATGTCTATACTATCCATTAATTTATAATGCAAAGCATAAGCCTCATCAACTTTTCTCTTTAATCCTAAACGAACCATTTCTGAAAATTCTTTAGGATAACCTTCTCCAATAACCGAAATAACTCCTGCCCCACCGGCTAAAACCATAGGAAGTGTAATCATATCATCACCAGAAATCACCAAGAAGTCTTTTGGTTTGTGCTGAATTAATTTCATTGCTTGAACGATATCACCAGCAGCTTCTTTTATACCTATTATATTATTGAAATCTTTAGCTAGACGTAAAACTGTTTCAGGCAACATATTACTTGCTGTACGTCCAGGCACATTATAAATGATAACTGGAATAGGAGAATTTTCTGCAATCATTTTAAAATGTTGATAAATCCCTTCTTGAGTTGGCTTATTATAATAAGGAGATACTGATAAAATTGCTTGAAATTTTGAAAAATCTCTAGTTTTCAATTCCTCAACAACTTTTAGTGTATTGTTTCCTCCAACACCTAAAACCAATGGTAATCTTCCATTATTAGCTTCTACAATTGTATTAATTACTAATTCTTTCTCTTCTTGAGATAAAGTCGCTGACTCTGCTGTTGTACCTAATACCACTAAGTACTCCACTCCTCCTTCAATTACATAATTTACAATTCTTTTTAAAGCTTCAGTATCTACCGAAAAATCTTTTTTGAAAGGAGTTACAAGTGCTACTCCTGTTCCAACAAATGCTTGCATGGTTTAAATTTTGTTTAAAATTTTTAAATATCTGAACAACTCATGTACAAAAACTTTATAGTTTTCTACATTCGTATTAATCATCAAATGATTGAGCCTTTTATCTACTGTTGAAAATCCTACTTTAAATAACGCCTTAGATTGATGAGTAGCTAAAAGCAATGGTTTTTTCTCTGTATCATAATAACTAATAAGCATATCAAAAGGAAATTTTAAAAATTCGGCTACAAATTCTTGCTTAAATTCCCCTCTCCAATTCATATTTTTCCTACTGAAAGTATCATGAATCAGCTGCTCATTTTTTTTAATTTTATTTCTAAAAATTAGGATTTTTATATCAGATTGCACAATCCCACTTTCTATCAATTCTTTTATTAAGTCCTCTGTTTGCTGAAAATAGCTTTCATCTATCAAGACTCCAACAGTCTTTATCGAGGAACTTAATGTACTTGGCTTGACGTTATCTAAACTAGATTTTAATATTTTTTTTAAGGATAATTCTTTTATATACTTTATAAACATATTACATTTACCGTTTCAAAACTTAAGAACAAATTTAAGCAATTAAGATTCGATTAATATGGTAAATGTAAAAAAGAGTGTCACAGTTTTAAAGCATTTTGTTTTAATTTTAACGTTATCGTTAGCAGGATACGAAAGTGCTGCGCAAACTGTGGTTACAATTATTGAAGGGAAACAAATTAATGTAAACGAAAATTATCAAACTAAACAGGAATACGAAACGTTTGTTTCTCCTTACAGAGACAAAATCAACAAAGATTTAGATGCTGTTTTAGCAATTTGCCCTGAAACACTTGATAAAAGTAAAGGACAATGGCAATCTAATATAGGGGATATGTTGGCAATGGTTGTTTTAGAAAAAGGAAACACTGTTTTTAACAAAAGAGAAAACAAAAATATTGACATTTGTATTCTTAACCACGGAGGAATTCGTGCTATAATGCCACAAGGAAATGTTTCTGCAAGAACAGCTTTCGAAATTCAACCTTTTGAAAATTCTGCTATCGTAATTGGTCTTAAAGGAGAGCAAATAGCTGAATTTACAGAATATTTTGTTAGAGAGAAAAAACCGCATCCAACTGCAGGAATCACTTTTACAATAACTGTAGATAATAAAGTAAAAGATATTAAGATAAATAATGAACCACTTGTTCTAGACAAAGTATATTATGTTGTTACTTCAGATTATTTAGCGAATGGTGGAGACAAAATGGATTTCTTTAAAAAAAGCGTATCATCAACAATTCTTGATTACAAATTAAGAAACATGTTAATCGATTACATGAAAGATGTAGACACTATCAAAGTGAGTAACGAAGTAAGAATAACCCAAGAAAAATAATACAATGAAAAGAAGAGATTTTATACAAAAAACTGCAGCGGGAACTACATTATTAGGTCTTGGAGGTTTATCATTGAGTAGTTTTGACTCAGCTGTAGATGTCAAAAAGATTACAATTTTACATACAAACGATACACATAGCCATATTGATCCTTTCCCTGCAACACATCCTAAAAATCCAAATCAGGGTGGTGTAGCTAGAAGAGCAGCCTTAATTGAACAAATTAGAAAAACTGAACCGAATGTATTGTTACTTGATGCTGGAGACATTTTTCAAGGAACTCCATACTTTAATTATTATGGTGGTGAATTGGAATTTAAACTTATGAGTATGATGCAATACGACCTTGCAACTATTGGAAATCATGATTTTGACAATGGTATAGAAGGTTTATTGGCTCAGATGCCTCATGCAAAATTTGAATTCGTTTCTGCAAACTATGACTTTAAAAATACTGTACTAGACACTTTTGTAAAACCATATAAAATTTTCAAAAAAGACGGTATTAAAATTGGTGTTTTTGGATTAGGAGTAGAACTTGACGGCTTAGTCGATAAAAATCTATACAAAGAAACTAAATATTATAACCCAATAGAAATTGCTACAGATATTACTAAGAAGTTGAAAGACGAAGAAAAATGTGATTTAGTTATATGTCTTTCTCATATTGGATTTGAGTACAAAAATGATGCAAACAAAGTTTGCGACATTATGTTAGCCAAAAAAACTAGAAACATAGACTTAATTATTGGTGGTCACACACATACATTCCTTGACAAACCGGTAATTGAAAAAAACTTAGATGGCCAACAAGTACTAATCAACCAAGTTGGTGCTTATGGAATTAACTTAGGCCGAATTGATTTCTATTTTGATAGTAAAATGAATTTAGTAATCTTTGTATATAAATCTAATTTTAGCTTTATTGTATATATAATAATATAAAAAATAATAAAAA
>CBFHBH010000165.1:0-5709 GCA_965653735.1 uncultured Flavobacterium sp.
CAGTACCTGCCACCCCCCAGTTTATAATAGCTGTTGTATCAGTAACATTTCCACTCGTTAGATTGTAAACTGGTGGACATACTGGTATGTCTTCTACTATCACATTATCAATGAAAGTGTATTGACCTCTATAATTCCATGGATTTGGTGGATAATAAGGGGTATGAAAAGCGATATTAATATCAGTAGGCGTGTTTACACCTGTCAAATTAATAATCATTTCTCTATCTTGAGTATTATTTATAGTTTCATGCTTAAATTCAACATGTAGAGTTCCAGTTTGAGTTATTGTTGCATTCGCTGATAATGTTATTAACGCACCGTTTTTAGCAACAACAGTTGTACCATATGGAAATGGATATCCAGGGATGTACATTATATCCCCAACTTTAATACGATTAAGTTCAGTAGATGTAACTGTAATTGTGTTAGATCCTGCCACTGTACCTGTTGCATTTGTGGTAGTCGAATAATTGTTTTCATATAAAATCGTAGAAAACTGACTCACGCCTGATCCATTAGTAGACAGCATTACTTTTAAGTCTTCTTCAAAATCACTATTGTAAACTTTATACGAAAAACGTAATCTTTGACCTGCACGCGCTTTTAATGTTGGTGTAATTAACCAATCATTGTTATCCCCATTCATTCCTGTAAACAAAGCTGCCATTTGATCTCCCGCAATTGGTTGTACAGTTTGATTAAGATCCCAGCTGTAATTATCACCATTTGCATTGACAATTTTCCAACACGTTTCTGTTGTTGTATTAGAATCAAAAGTTTCTATGAATGGTGTTGGTAATGGATTACAGTCTGTTCTAAATAAAAATGGGCCAACCCATTGACTGCTTTCTGTAGCATTACAAACTGCTCTCACATAATATTCATATGCAGTATCTGGTATTAAATTTGTCGCATTGTATGTTGGATTTGTATTAACTGTTGTTCCTGAACCAGTAGGAACTCCTCCTCCAGCTTGCTGAACAACAACTTCCCATTTAGTTTCTGATAATCCAACAGTCCAACTTAAATTAGCTGTAGTTGAAGTAACATTTGCAATACTTAAATGAGATGGATCTGGACAAGCGGGTGCATCCTCAACTACAAAATCATCTATTGTTATAATTCCTGTGTTGCTAGGATCGGTCATGTTAGAAGGTAATCTAAAAGCAAAATATGTTATTCCTGTACCATTAAATAAAACAGAATCTTCAATTAAATTTGAATTAGAAAAATCATGCATCGGTATTAAAGTAGTATAACTACTAAAATTTGGCGTTGATGACATTAATACTTCAAAATTCCCTCTTGGTGCTGGGAAAAAGGCACTAGTAGTTACTCTATATTTGAAACGTACTCTTTTTGGACCAACTGCATTAACTGGCACACTAATTAACCAGTCATTATAAGCTACAAACGGGTTGAAAAAATTAATTGGTTGAGGACGAATTGAAGCCTCAGTTCCACTTATTGCCCATTGTGCAGGATCATTATCTACGTTATTTGTTGACCAACAGAATTTTTTAGTTGTCACATCCGTATCATTAAAACTTTCAATATAAGGAGTAGGCTGAGCAATACATAGTGTATTAAAATTTACTGGCCCTGTCCAAGTACTTTGTAAAGTTGAAGAACAGTATGTTCTAACATAAAACTCATAGCGTGTTGAAGGATTTAATCCCGTAATAGTATATGGATTAGTGCTTACAATATTTACAACTGCACCAGACGCATATGGAGCTGTGGGAGTCCCGGTTCCTAAAGGTTGTGCCACCACTTCCCATTGGCTATTATTGTAACCATTAGTCCATGAAACTTGAGCCGAATTTGTTGTAATCGAGCTAACATTTACCACAGGATAACTTGGTTCTGAACATGCTGGTAAATCTTCAATATATACATCATCAAAATAAATCCAAGTACCAGTTTGTGTTGCTCCTGGAGGTATAATCCAAGCAATATTAATATCTCCCACAATATTTGGTAATGGAACAGTCATTTCAATAAAGTTATATACCGTGGTATAAGCTGCTAAAGGAACCACGGTTGTGGTAAAGTTTTGAGCTCCTATTCCTGTAGTGGAAATTTTTACTTCAAAAGAACCTGGTCCCCCTGGAGGATTACTTGCTATAGTTCCCCAGTTTCCATATATATTATATTTAAATCTTAGTCTCTTTTGTGTAATCCCATCTAAATGAAATTGAGGAGAAATCAACATATCGCTCGTATTCGTACCAGCGTTAGAAGTACGTAATTTTGCAACTGGTTCATTGAAAGAGTTATTTCCAAAATGAAAGAAATCGGCATCATTATTAAGATTTAATTGTGACCAACAATCATTCTTTGCAGGGTCTTCAAATCCCGTATAATAAGGTAATGGTTGGATGTTACAAGGAGTCTTAAAATTTAATGGTGCAGACCATGCTCCAGGTGTTCCACCACAAACCGAACGCACATATAAATTGTAACTTGTAGCTGGTGTAAGTACTGGACTAGGATTGTTATTATTAGTTGTTGTTGGATTTATAGTATCAGTTCCATTAGGAGCTCCTAGAGAAGCGTCTTTCACAACATATTCCCAATTGCTAACTAAATTTTGAGGATTGTCCCAAGAAAAAGTTGCACTAGTTTGTGTTAAATTATTGTATGATAATCCAGAAGGAGTAGGACATGAAGGTTGTGATAGAGTAAAAGTGAAACATAAACCAGCTCCTGGTTGTGTATTGCTGTGTTGAAAAGGTGAAGATATTACGAAGTAATATGTTTGACCAGCTTGCAAATACATATTTTGAAGCTGAGAAGATGTTACACTTGACGGTTGTCCTGTAGTTAACGAACCTAAACAATTTGCTGAATTACCAATGTCGCAGCCATCAAAAATAAAAACACTCGATAACGAATTGTAACATCCTGTTGATGAATTGACATTCACTGCAAGATTCACATTAACCAATCCCGAAGTCGTTGGTGTATAAGAAAGAAATGCATGATCACCACTTAACCAGTTTTGTGTTGAACCAAAAGGCTGGCAACTCAAATTTTGAGAGTTTAATGGTGTGTAATTTTGATTATCGTAAAAAGTATTTAAGTTCGTACTTAAAACGTATGGAGTAGTTGAAATATTTGAAGGAATAACTACTGGAGTTGCACAAGTTAAACCTAATCTTGTCGTAGTAATTTCAAAAGGACCAGCCCATCCACTTGCAGTAGTTGCATCACAAAAAGTCCTTATATAAACATCATAAATAGTACCGTCAACAAGAGGTGAACCATTTGTTAAAGTTGTTGCATTAAAAGAAGTTCCAGTTACTGGTGTTCCAGTTGCGCTAGCACCTGTGAGGTGTGGTACTATTTGAATTTCAAAATTATTTGCTGTTGGATGTGTCCAATTTATAGTCCCACTGTTAGCCGACATAATTGAGGTAATTGCACTAACTTTAGAACAACTTTCGATTACTCTGGCATTTTCTATAAACCAAGTATCTCCACTAGTGGATGTTGTACCTGTTTGATTTGTAACAGCTACAAAAGCAAGATAAACAGGTATTCCTTGTGGAATTCCTGTAAGAGGAACGATTTTTTCTTCATAAGTAGTTGCCTGTACATTCAACTGAGTTTCTGTCCAAGAGGCAACAACAGTATTAAAACTACTAATATCTGGTTGTGTAGCAGTAGATAATCTTAACTGATAAACAGTTCCTCTGTTAGTAAAACTTCCCTGTTTTGTCCAAAAACGAATTTCAGAATTATTAGGAGTTAAAAATTGAGGAGAAATCAGAAAGTATTCTGCAGTTGTTCCAACAGTATTGTTTAACGCAGGATTTACTTTCACTCCAGGTGTACCAACATAACCTTCTGCCGGAGTAGAGGCCACCCAGTTGTTTGCTACTGTTTGATTACTATTAATTGCCCAAGTGGCTGGTATTCCAGTATTAAAATCTTCTAAAGTTGGAAATTGTGCCAAAGCAACATTTGAAAATAACCCAAACGTAAATAACATTAAAGCCATCATCACTGAATTTTTCTTCCATTTTTGAAGAAAAATCTTGGACATAAACAGCCAATTGGATTTGTGTACTTCTTTTTGCATTTTTTTTAATTTTTAGGAGGGTTAAAAAATAAAAATTGGTATAAAAAAAGGAAGCAAAGCAGTCTCGCAACTACCTCACTTCCAATAAAAGCTATTTTTTAATTACTTTAAAAAATTGAACATTTCCTTCTGAATGTACCTTGATTAAATAAGTTGACGCTGCAAACTCATTAAAATCAACTTGAACAGCATTGCTATTAACATTCGATACTTTTAACAATTGTCCTAATAAATTATAGAACTCCACTTTTGTTATTGCATCTTTTGCAGTAATTGTTAAACTATCTGTAATTGGGTTTGGATAATATTTCAACCCTTTAATTTTAAAATCATTAGTATTTAAACAAGGCCCTTGAGCAGTAACACCCATTCTTGGTCCTTCACAACCATTAATTGTTTGTGACACATAATACGTTGTGTTTTGAACTACAGCCGTTGAAGTTGTCAAAACATTTCCTAAAGTTGCAGCATCATACCATGTGTATGTTGCACCACTTCCTCCATTAACAGAGAAATCAGCTATTGTTCCCGTAATACAAGCATCTTGAGAAGAAGAACCTGTTGGAGCTACAGTATTTACAACAGTAGCTGTAACTGGTATTCTTACTGATTCACATATTTCATCATAAGTTAAATTATGGAAGCAATTTGTTGTATTAGCTGTTGTACTAATTACATCATTCAATCCAGAAACATTACCTGTTAGTTTAAGTGCCGAGCCTGTTGGATAAGCAATTGTAGCTGTGCTGTTTCCTAAAGTATTTGTTGTAGCAGCTAAACCATAAGTTGCCACTAATCTATAATCTTTTCCAGCTGGAATAGTATAATTAAGTGTAACAATCTGCGATGTAGTACCTACAGTACCAGTCACTAATGTAGGAGTAAAAGTTACAGGAGTTGTTCCAGCAACTACATTTCCAGAAGCATCAAACAGCGCAATCGTTATTGGTGTTAGTGCAGAAGTGTTTTTAGGATAAACCGTAACAGTTTTTAATTTTATATTATTAGTCACATCAAATGCAATTCCTTTGAATAAAGCAGATGAAACTACTGCTCCAGTGTAAGCCCCAGTATTCACTGAACCTGCTGATTCTGAACCTGAAGAAACATAATATGTTGTTGTTGAAGAAACACTTGGATTAAATGATGTTCCAGTTGCAACCATAACACCACCAGAAGCTGCATCATACCAATTTAAAATTGTACTTCCCGAAGCTGTTAAGTTTGCCGTTCCACTAGTACAAATTGAATCTCCATTACAACTGCGCTAGATGTTGATATTGTAACGGTAACTGGAGTTGAAGTTCCTGTGCTTGCAGAACAAGTTACATTACATCTATACATGGTATCAACAGAAGGCGTAGCAATATAAGTTGAAGTAGTTGCACCAGAAATAGTATTCCAAGTACTTCCCCCATTAATAGAACTTTGCCATTGATATACTACACTTGATCCTATTGTAGCAGTAGCTAAACTCAATGTAGTTGACTGTCCTGAGCAAACTGAAGTAGAAGAAGCTAAAGTTGCTCCTGGTGTTGGAGTACCTGTACAACTAGATCCTTCTGCATAAGAAAAATTTCCTAAGAAACCACCTGTTTGAGGAGTAGTTAAAACAATTG
>CBFHBH010000166.1:0-5696 GCA_965653735.1 uncultured Flavobacterium sp.
ATTCCAATACCAATTAACATTGCAAATACGAATCCTCTGATTGATTCTCCTCCAAAAATAAACATAATCAATAATACTAAAATCATCGTTAATGAAGTATTGATTGTTCTTGACAATGTCGTATTAATTGAATCGTTTACAATGTGGTTAAAATCACCTTTAGTATTTCCTGCAAGGAACTCACGAACTCTATCGAATACAATTACAGTATCATTCATCGAGTAACCAATTACGGTCAAGATAGCAGCGATAAAGTGCTGATCCATTTCCATATGGAAAGGCATAAATTTATAGCATAATGAATAAACTCCTAAAACGAAAATTACGTCGTGTGCTACAGCAGCTAAAGCTCCTAATGAATATTGCCACTTACGGAAAGATACGATTAAGTATAATGCAACTACTAACATAGCTCCAATTACTGCCCAGAAAGAGTTTGTCTTGATGTCATTAGAGATGGCAGCTCCAACTTTTGATCCAGAAAGAACTCCTAACTTTTTACCTTCATATAATGTAATGAATTTATCATAAGTCATGTCTGCAGAGAAGTGCTTTTTCAAATTGTCATATAACATTTTGTTTACTTCAGCATCAACTGCAACACCTTCTTCTTCAATTTTATATTTAGTCGTAATTCTTAACTGATCAGAATCACCAAATATTTTCGCTTCAGTAGTTCCAAAAACTTTAGATAATTCTTCAGAAACTACAGATGGTTCAACTGGTTTTTCAAATTTTACCTGGAAAGTTCTACCTCCTACGAAATCAACACCTTCATCTAATCCGTTCACAAAGAATGAAATCACAGAAATGATAACAACCAATGAAGAGAAAATATATGTGAATTTTTTAATTTTTAAGAAATCAAAATTGAAACCTTGGAACCAGTTTTTAGACCAGCTTGTAGTAAATGTTAGGTTTTCATTTTTAGCTACAGCTCTCTCTAATAAAATTCTAGTAATAAAGATTGATGTAAATAATGAAGTAACAATACCTATTAATAAAGTAGTAGCAAAACCTTTGATAGGACCTGAACCAAAGATGTACAAAATAACTCCAGTTAATACGTGAGTAACGTTTGCATCAATAATTGAACGCATAGCACCAGTCCAAGAGAAAGATTTCTTAACCGCTTCTCCTAAACTTAATCCATGATGAAGTTCTTCTTTTGCTCTTTCATATATAATGATGTTAGCATCTACAGCAGTACCTAATGTTAAAACGATACCAGCAATACCAGGTAATGTTAATACAGCACCTAAGCTTGACAAAATACCAAATAAGAATAATAAGTTAACTACTAAAGCAATATTAGCATATAATCCTCCCTTACCATAATAAATTAACATCCATAATGATACTAATAATAAACCTACGATTGCAGATGTAGTACCGTTATCAATAGCTTTTTGCCCTAATGATGGACCAACAACTTCTGACTGAACGATTTCTGCAGCAGCAGGTAATTTACCAGCACGTAAAACGTTTGCTAAGTCTTTAGTCTCTTCAACACTAAATACACCAGAAATTTCTGAACGACCACCAGCAATAGGACCTGAAGTAACACCAGGTGCAGAATAAACGATATTATCTAAAACAATAGCGATATTACTTTGTTGTGAATAAGCTCTACCTGTTAATTCTTCCCAGATTTTTGCTCCTTTACCGTTCATTTGCATAGTAACGGATGGTTTACCCATTTGGTCAAATGAATCTGAAGCATCAACAAGTACACTTCCACTCATTGGAGGAGTATTTGTTCTGTTTCCTTTTAAAGCATACATTTCTACTGCTTCAGCGTCTTCTGTTCTTGGTTTTCCATAAACAAATTTTGCATCAGCTAAGTTTGAAGGTAATAATGCTTTTATGTCAGCTCTTTTTAAGTACGCATTAACAGCAGCAGTATCTTTTGTTGCAATCATACCTAGGATTGGACCACTTTGGCTGATTGGCATTAATTTATCGAATAAAGGATTGTCTCCTTTTTTTGCAGTTGCAGAATCTTTTGATTTATCTACCAATAACGAATCAATTTTTGATGTAGCTTTTGCTGCTTCAGCAACTGGAGCTTTTTCAGTTTTCTTTAAAGCTTCATTAACTGTCATTAAATAATTACCAACTTCTTCAACTTTGAAAGTTTCCCAAAACTCTAATTGAGCTGTAGATGATAATAATTTTTTAGCACGGTCAACATCTTTTGCACCTGGTAATTCAACCAAGATACGTCCTGTGTTTCCTAACTTAACAATGTTGGGTTGTGTAACACCAAATTTGTCGATACGCTCACGTAATACGCCAAAAGCACTTTCTACTGACTCATCAACTTTTTTATTGATTACACTTTTTACTTGGCTTTCAGACATATTGAAATTGATTTCTTCAGCTAAGTTTCTGTTACCAAAAACATCAGGAGAAGCTAATTTTGTTCCTGTACCAGCAGAAGCCGCTTCAAAAGCATCATAAAAAGCATCTAAATATGATTGATTTCCTTTTTGATTCTTTTTTGCGTCAGCAAGCGCTTTATTAAAAACTGGATTAGCAGTATTGTTTGCTAAACCTTTTAATACGTCTTTTACTGAAATTTGAAGAGTAACGTTGATACCTCCCTCTAAGTCAAGACCTTTGTTGATTTGCTTGTCAGCAACCTCATTGTAAGTGAAAAAGTTTAAAAATACTTTTTCTTTACCAATTGAATCAAGGTATTTGATTTCTTTTTCCTGATCTCCTTTTGCAAATGCTTTTGCATCACTTTTAACTTTGTTTGCCACAAAGGTGAACGACAGTTGGTAAATACTTACCACTGCAAACAAAATTGCAAAAAATTTAATAAGTCCTCTATTCTGCATTCTTTGTAAAAATTAATTAATTCTTTTTGTTTTGTTTTGGTTAGTTTAATATAAATGAGACACAAAGACACTGCCCCAATTTTAGAAAACGTGCAAATATATAATTCTGAATGTGATTAACCAATTTATTTATCGATTAATATCAAAAAAAAGACTGCAAAAAAGCAGTCTTTTTGTATTTATTTTCAAAAGCTTATCCTAAAACTGTTGCTAGGGCATCATTCATGCTACGAACTGCATCAGCACTTTTAGCAAATAGTGCTTTTTCAGCATCATTTAATTTAATATCGATGATTTCTTCGATACCGCTTTTACCAATGATACATGGCACTCCAATACAAATATCATTTTGACCATATTCTCCTTCAACAAAAACAGAACATGCAATCATTTTCTTTTGATCGTTTAGAATAGAATCTACTAAATAAGCCACAGAAGCTCCCGGAGCATACCAAGCAGAAGTTCCTAATAATCCAGTCAATGTAGCACCACCCACCATAGTATCGGCCGCCACTTTATCTAACTGTTCTTGCGATAAGAATTGAGATACAGGAATTCCGTTATAAGAAGCTAAACGCGTTAAAGGAATCATAGTTGTATCACCATGACCACCAATAACCATTGCTGAAATATCATTAGCGGGCTTATCTAATGCTAAAGACAAATATGTTCTAAAACGTGAACTATCTAAAGCTCCACCCATTCCGATGATTCTGTTTTTAGGCAACCCTAATGATTTATATGCTAAATACGTCATTGTATCCATAGGATTAGAAACAATTACGAAAATAGCCTCAGGAGAATGTTGCAATAAACTTTCTGCTACTGATTTTACAATCCCTGCATTAATACCAATTAACTCTTCACGAGTCATTCCTGGTTTTCTTGGAATACCTGAAGTAATTACAACTACATTACTTCCTGCAGTTTTTGAATAGTCATTAGTAACACCAGTAACTTTAGTATTAAATCCAGTATTTGTAGCACATTGCGTGATATCTAAAGCTTTACCTTCAGCAAAACCTTCTCTAATATCAAGCAAAACAATCTCGCTTGCAATTCCTCTGTAAGCCATAACATCTGCACAAGTAGCACCAACGTTTCCAGCTCCAACTATAGTAACTTTCATTTTATGTATAATTTTGGTTGATTAATCTATTAATTAAGCATCAATATTTGCATATACTGCATTTTTCTCGATAAACTCTCTACGAGGTGGAACCTCATCACCCATTAACATTGAAAACACACGATCTGCTTCAGTCAAACTATCAATATTAACTTGACGTAATGTTCTATATTCTGGATTTAATGTAGTTTCCCACAATTGTTCAGCATTCATCTCTCCAAGACCTTTATAACGTTGAATGTTAGCTCCTCCACCCATTCTTTCATTAGCCTGATCACGTTGCGTTTCGTTCCAACAATATTCTTTTTTGTTTCCTTTTTTAACTAAGTATAATGGAGGAGTTGCAATATACACGTGCCCTTCTTCAATTAGTTCTTTCATGAAACGGAAGAAGAATGTTAATATCAAAGTAGAAATGTGACTACCATCAATATCAGCATCACACATGATTACTACTTTATGGTAACGTAATTTCTCTAAGTTCAATGCTTTACTATCTTCAGCAGTTCCAATGGTAACACCTAAAGCCGTGAAAATATTTCGAATCTCTTCATTTTCGAATACTTTATGATGCATTGCTTTTTCAACATTCAGAATCTTACCTCGTAATGGCAAAATAGCCTGGAATGCACGGTCACGACCTTGTTTTGCTGTTCCGCCTGCCGAATCTCCCTCGACAAGGAAAATCTCACATCTTTCTGGATCTTGTTCTGAACAATCAGACAATTTACCTGGTAATCCGCCGCCGCCCATTACGGTCTTACGCTGTACCATTTCACGAGCTTTTTTCGCTGCGTGACGTGCCTGAGCTGCAAGAATTACTTTTTGAACGATGATTTTAGCATCATTCGGGTTTTCCTCAAGATAGTTTTCCAACATCTCAGCTACTGCTTGAGAAACAGGAGAAACTACTTCTCTATTTCCTAATTTCGTTTTTGTTTGACCTTCGAATTGCGGCTCACCAACTTTTACCGAAATAATAGCTGTTAAACCTTCACGGAAGTCATCTCCTGAGATTTCAAATTTTAATTTATCCAATAATCCCGAAGCATCCGCATACTTTTTTAACGTACGAGTTAATCCCATACGGAAACCTTGTAAATGTGTTCCTCCTTCGTGAGTATTGATATTATTTACGTAAGAAAAAATATTCTCTGAATAACTTTCATTATAAATCAAAGCTACTTCAACTGGAATTTCCCCTTTGTCATTTTCCATTGAAATAACGTGACCAATAATAGGCACACGATTTCCATCTAAAAACTTAACAAATTCTTTTAAACCTTCTTGTGAATGAAAAGTTTCACTTCTTACAACTCCTTTATCATCAATGTCGCGCTTGTCTGTTAATGTAATTGTGATTCCTTTATTAAGGAAAGACAATTCACGCATACGTGCAGCTAACGTATCATAAGAATATTCTAAAGTTTGTGTAAAAATAGTTCCGTCCGGTTTGAAAGTAACTGTTGTTCCTCTTTTATCAGTTGTTCCAATTTGTTTTACAGGATACAAAGCCTTTCCTCTTTCATATTCCTGCTCATATACTTTTCCGTCTTTGTAAACCGTCGCACGTAAGTGATCAGAAAGTGCATTAACACACGATACCCCAACTCCGTGAAGACCTCCAGAAACTTTATAAGAATCTTTATCGAATTTACCTCCAGCACCAATTTTAGTCATTACAACTTCAAGTGCAGAAACTCCTTCTTTTTTATGAATAT
>CBFHBH010000167.1:0-5695 GCA_965653735.1 uncultured Flavobacterium sp.
AGATCTTGGTTTTTGTGGTGTGAACGTCCTGATATTGCGATTTTCTGGCCATCGTGGCCAGAAAAGATCTTGGCTTTTCTTTTTTTTCTTTTTTATATCGCTAAGTGTTTTAGCACAAGAAACTCCGTATCATTTAAAAAAGGTTGTAGCTCTACAGGATTCTATAAAAATAGATAGTGTAAGCATAAATAAGAGTTTCTTTAAACTTCAAAATGCGAAAGGAGTAGACATTGATACCTCCTTTTATAAAGTCGATTTCCAAAAAGCACATTTGGTTTTTAAAAATGGCTTCACTACTCAAGATACTTTAGTTGTTCGCTATTTAAAGTTTCCTGATTTTTTGACCAAAGAATATATGATTTATGACAAAAATAAAGTCGTAAGCAGTGAAAATGGTTTAGATAGACTGTATAGGATTTCAAATTCTGGAGCTAAAAAGTTCACTCCATTTGATGGTTTAACAACTTCAGGAAGTATATCCAGAGGAGTAACCATAGGGAATAATCAAAACACTTCGGTAAGTTCAAATTTAGATTTACAAATAGTTGGAAAGTTATCAGACAAGGTTAGTTTGAGAGCTTCAATTCAGGATAGTAACATTCCGTTGCAGGAAGGCGGATATTCCCAAAAGTTAGATGAGTTTGATCAAATATTTATTGAGCTTTTTAGTGATAAATGGAGTATAAGAGGTGGTGATTTGTTCTTAGAAAACCGAAAATCACGCTTTTTAAATTTTAATAAAAAAGTGCAGGGTATTGCCTCACAATTCACTTTTGGAACTCCTGAAAAAAAGACTGAGGTTTTTGCTTCTGGAGCATTGGTTAGAGGACAATATGCTAAAAGTACTTTTGTAGGCCAAGAAGGAAATCAAGGACCATATAAGTTAAAAGGTCCAAATGATGAATTATACATATTGGTCATCTCAGGTTCAGAAAGAGTTTTTGTTAATGGAATTCTCTTGAAAAGAGGAGAAAACAATGATTATGTTATCGATTACAATGCCGGAGAAATAACGTTTACGTCTTTATATCCAATTACTTCAGAAATGAGGATTTCTGTCGAGTATCAGTATTCAGATAGAAATTTTACCCGATTTGTGGCTTATGGTGGAGTAAATCACGAAGAAGAAAAATGGAGTTTGGGAGGATATGTATATTCTGAAAATGATCTAAAAAATCAACCGCTTCAACAAAATTTATCTACAGAACAAGCTCAAATTCTTGCCAATGCAGGTGATGATCAAGCATTAATGATTGCTCCATCTGCGGTTCAAGAAGCTTATTCAGATAATAAAATTTTATATAAAAAAGTATTGATAAGTGGAGTGGAAGCTTTCGAATTTTCTAATAATCCAGCGGATATTTTATACAGTGTAAAGTTTAGTTTTATTGGTACAAATCAAGGGAATTATATTGTTTCGAGTACAATAACCAACGGAAGGGTTTTTAAATATGTGGAACCAATTGCAGGAGTGATGCAAGGAAGTTACGAACCTGTAGTTAAATTAATAGCACCAACAAAAATTCAGATTGCTACAATGCTTGGAAAATTTAATCCAAATGAAAAAACACTTGTTGATTTTGAAGTAGGAATTAGTAATAATGATCAAAACTTATTTTCGGATATTGATGATAAAAATAATCAAGGACTCGCTGGAAAATTAAACTTTAAACAAAGATTATTTACAGGTAAGTGGTATATTGATGCTTTTGGTAATTATCAACTTATTCAAAAGAGTTTTAAACCTATTGAGCGTTTGTTTGCTATTGAGTTTAATCGAGACTGGAATTTAACTAATCCTATTGGAAATCAAACTTTGATTGTTAGTGGAGTTAATTTTTCATTGGAAGAGAAATCGAACTGGAAATACCAATTTGAAAAACTTGATTTCTCAGAAAGCTTCTCTGGAGGAAGACATTTGGTTTCTGGTTTTTATAAAAACAAAGGTTGGTTGTTTCAAAATGATGGAAGCTACTTGAGTAGTAAAAGTAATTCGACTACTTCAAATTTTCTTAGAAATCAATCGTATGCAAAATATCATTTCAGCAAGAACTGGGTAGGAGGAAGCTTTAGACATGAAAATAATCAGGAAAAAGATAAAACAACGGCACAGTTGTCTAATTTAAGTCAACGATTTTCTGAAGTTGGAGCATTTATTGGTAGAGGAGATTCTACAAGGGTTTTTGTAGAATTGGGATATCTTAATCGTGTTAATGATAGTATTAGTTTAGGTCGCTTGCAAAGAGTAAATACTTCTCAATCGTATTATTTGAAATCTAAATTGATACAAAGTGAAAAAAGTGATTTGTCTGTTTTTGTAAACTATAGAAATTTAAAGTATAAAGATTCAAGAGGTAACGAGCCATCTTTAAATTCCAGAATTCTCTACAATGACAGATTTTTTAATCAGCTTATACAAAACACCACCGTTTACGAAACCACATCAGGAACCATTCCGCAACAAGAGTTTAGCTTTCTAGAGGTTGATCCAGGAAAAGGTGTTTATGCTTGGAACGATTATAATAACAACGGAATTCAAGAAATTCAGGAATTTGAGATTGCTGCTTTCCCTGATCAGGCCAAGTATGTGAAGATATTTTTGCCTAATCAAATTTTTATCAAAACACATCAAAATAAATTTTCGGAATCTATTACTTTAAATCCTAACATTTGGCAAAATAAAGGAGGTTTTAAAAAGTTTATTTCTCACTTCTATAATCAGAGTTCTTATTTGATTGAAAGAAAAATAAAAAGAGAAAACGATAACTTTGATTTAAATCCTTTTTCGACAAAAAATAAAGATTTGTTAGGACTTAATACAAGTTTCAGAAATAGTTTGTTTTACAATCGTGGCAAGCAAAAACATTCGGTTAGTTATAGTTTTATTTATAATCAAATCAAAAGTTTACAATCATCGGGAGAGCAAGAAGCTAAAAATACCTCACATGAATTGCAATATATTCATCTGGTAAAAAAATATTGGTTGTTTACCTTGTCGGATAAAGTGTTTACATCAATCGTAAATTCTGAAAATTATTTTGCCCGAAACTTTAAAATTAACGGAAATCAATTTGAGCCCAAAGTCTCTTATCTGTTTAACAAGAACGCAAGTTTAGATGTTTTCTATGAGTATAAAAGCAAAGAGAATATAATAGGAGACAAGGAGGTATTAAAACAAAACAGGTTTGGATTATCGTTCAATTACATGAGTGAAAAAAAGTTTACTGCTAATGGAGAAATTTCATCCGTAAATAATGACTTCAATGGTAATGAGTTTTCTCCTGTCGGTTTTCAAATGTTAGAAGGTTTACAGGCTGGAAAGAATCTTACTTGGCGTTTACTTCTTCAAAAAGGATTGACTGATTATTTAGATATAAATATTAATTATCAAGGAAGAAAGTCTGAGCTAAGTAAAGTCATTCATACGGGTAATGTTCAGTTACGCGCTTATTTTTAATGAGTTAAGATGTATTTTCTGTTAAAAAAGTAGTAAATTTAGCATACATCTAAAAAATTAAAGAAATGAGAAAATTAGTATTGCTGTGTTTACTATTTGTTTTTTCTAATAGTTTTTATGCACAAGAAACTGGAACGACCAAAACATTGACTGCTGCTGAAAAGGCCGAAAAAGCAAAATTAGCTAAAGAGAAAAGAGAAAAAGCTAAGCTAGCTAAGGAAAAAGCGAAAGAAAAAGCTGAAACCAAAGACAAGAAAGCTAAAGCAGCTGAAAAAAAAGCAGATGCAAAAGTCAAGGATGAAGCAAAATCTGTGGAAGCTAAAGCTAAAAAAACCAAAGCTGAAGCGAAAGATAAAACAAACAGCGCTTCAGACAAAGGCAAGGCCGAATCTACAAAAGGTAAAGCAAAAGCAGCAACTAATAAAGCCGATGCAAAAGTAAAAGACGAAGCTGATGCCGCTAAATCAAAAGCAAAAAGGGCAAAAACTGAAGCGAATAAAGTTGATGCTAAAGTAAAAGAAGAAGCAAAAGCTACAAAAACCATTAAGCCTAAAAAAGAAAGAGTTTCTACTGAAAAAGCCAATCCTAATACAACAGATAAAGTAATTGGTAAATACAATGACAGAAAAGTGTATGAAGGGCCTAGAGGTGGTAAATATTACATCAATAAAAATGGTAACAAAACCTATATTGATGAAAAAGTAGAATAGTTTACTTTTAAATAGTTAAAAATAAAAGGCTCCCGAATGGAGCCTTTTATTATATATTGTTTTTTATAAAATCTTCACAGTATTTTTTAATCTGATCTCTCACTTTTTTAAAAGCTTCTTTTATTTCTTCTTCTGTACCTGTAGCTTTTGCAGGATCTGGGAAATTATGATGAAATATTTTTGCTTCACCTATAAAAAGTGGGCAACTTTCTTTAGCATTGTCACACACTGTAATTACATAATCGAAATTGATGTCTTTGTATTCATCAAAATGATTAGAAGTATGATTGCTAATGTCAATATTGTCATCTTTCATTGTTGAAATTGCTCTTGGATTTACTCCATGAGTTTCTATTCCAGCACTGTAAATTATTGCTTTTTCTTTTGCGAAATATTGAAGATATCCATGTGCAATTTGACTGCGACAGCTGTTGCCAGTACAAAGGACTAAAATTTTCTTTTTCTCCATGTCTTAAACGAATAACCAAATTATGTTTATAATACAAAACTTAGGGTCAAACCCAAAAAGGGCTTGTAAAATGATAACAGATGAGGTTATTATTATTGGTTTTTTATATTTAATGATTTTCTCCTTCATGTTAACAACAATTTGAATTAGGAGCACAACAAGATGATTCTTTTATTTCATTTTTAGTTGTTGGTATGCCACATGATTCATTTGCAAGACATGCAGTAGTTTTGTTTTTTAAGATAAAATGTTTTCCGTTAAAGTCTAAATCGTATTTACCAATAGTTTCTCCTTGAAATTCTACTTCTATTGTATTGTCTTCAATTCCAAGTTTGTTCTCTGAAAGCTCTATGATTTTCATCAACTTCATTGGCTTTAAACGATGTTCATAATCGTTTGCATCCCAAAGTTGAAAATTTACTACTTTTTCACTTCTAATTGTACCGCCACAATCTATAAAAGTCTTTGTTATTGTACCTATTTCAGTTACATGAAAATGTTCAGGCACAAATGTTCCATTTTCTAATTGAAAAGCTATATCTTCTAAAGATGGTAATATGCTTTTGATTTCTGATAGTTTCATAATTTACAGTTTTATATCGTATTATTGCGATGATTGATTTCAAAAAAATACTAGCAACAATTGCTAGATTTAAATTCTATAGAGAAAAATGTATTCAATTCTGATTTTATTTGTTGCCAAACAATGTCGTCAATACAATAACATACACTTGCTCCTTCAATATTACCTTTAATAATTCCTATGCTTTTTAATTCTTTTAGATGTTGAGAAATTGTAGCTTGAGCCAATCCCAATTCATTTACTAAATCATTACAAATACAAGCATTTTGTTTTATAATGTGTTCCAAAATGGCGATTCTTGCTGGATGAGCTAATGCTTTGAGTATAGAAGCTAATCTATTTTGTTTTTCGTTAAATATGTCTGTTTTAGTAACTCCCATAATAAATATATCGCAATATTACGATTAATAAATTTAAAATCAAAATATTTTCTCTATTAAATTTACCCGTTTGAAAATAAGCGTTTTATTATATCT
>CBFHBH010000168.1:0-5567 GCA_965653735.1 uncultured Flavobacterium sp.
AGGAATTAAACATACAACCACTGTTGCTGAGCCTGTAGTTTTATGTTCGATTTTAAGAGCTGGTCTAGCATTACATCAAGGATTTATGAATTTTTTTGATGATGCAGAAAACGGATTTGTTTCGGCTTATCGTCATCACTACAACAATGATGATGCTTTTGATATTTTAGTTGAATATCAGGCTGCACCATCTTTTGAAGGAAAAAATTTAATACTTATTGATCCTATGTTAGCTACTGGCCAATCAATAGTAGCAGTTTTACAAAAATTACATTTGGAACAAAAACCAAAAGAAATTCACATTGCCGTTGTTATTGCAGCACCTGAAGGAGTTGAATATCTTCAAAAAAATCTTCCTAAAAACTGTCATTTATGGGTTGCGGCACTCGACGAAAAACTAAACGAAAAAAATTACATTGTTCCTGGTTTAGGTGATGCTGGTGATTTAGCTTACGGAAGTAAATTATAACAAACGTAGTGTAAAATTCAGCAAGCTTGCAAAAAGGATAATACCTAAAATAGTCTCTTTAATCCAATACCTTTCTATTGTTTCTAAATAGTTGGTTAACATGATAGCAACAGGAACAAAGGTGTAAACTAAATATCCGTTGTCTTTATTTGGCGAAATAAGAAATATAATCACACCCAGTATAAAAGCATAAATAATTTTCTTGTATGATGCTTGAAGGTTAAGTGATTTGTGAGTCAAAATAAATAACATGGTTATAAAAGCTATTACGGCTATAACAATGTACAATCCTAAAGCGAAACTTTGAAAGATTGTTTTGATATAATTTATGTCAATATCAATTACGGCAGATTTGATATATCTCTCTATAAGTGATGGATTAAAAATCAAAGAAAAAAGGACTCCGATTATTACTACGGTAAAAAGGGCAATAAAAGGTATAATCCAGTTTCTATAATCTCTGGAAACGTGAAAAATAATAGAGATAAAAACCAACAGGATAAAAAGTATACTCCAAAAATGAAACAAGCTAGCGGCAAAAATCCATATCGAAGCATCAAAGATTTTTTCTTTGGGCGTTTTCATTGTCTGCATAGAAATTAATCTTCGCAGAGCTAATAAAATAAGTCCGTTAGAAATAATTAAATTTCCATTGGACAAAGTTGCCGGAAAAAGTATAAAAAAAACACAAAACAGAAAGAAGGTATAGCTATTATCCTTACTCAGTCCATTCTTTTTAGTTATAAAGTTTGTAACAAACAATGAACCAACAAGCAGTAAAAGAAAAACAATTTTTTTAGCAATTTCATAATTGGAAATTGTGTTGAAATTAGTGTTAAACTGATAAATTATATAGCATACAATCATCAAAGAAGTAACTAAAATATAATTTATTGGTCTAGATTTACTAAAAACGCTTGTTATCATGAGTATATTTTATATTTTTGCTGTGTAAATATAATACATTCATTATGATGAAATCATTTTTTGAAGGAATTCAATGGCTTTTTGAACAAATTTTGTTCGCTCCACACGATTTAATGCGTGCTACTGAATTAGATAACTGGTGGATTGCTAATATAGTAAACTGGGTTCTTTGGGGAATCATCAGTTATTATATCTACTACTGGACTACTGAATTAAAAATATTCAAAGACAACAACGAAGACGAACAAGATACAACTGCACATTCGTTCTTAAAATAAGAAATAAAAAAGCCACTTTAAAAGTGGCTTTTTTTATTATTGTAAATCTTTTCCAATGTCTTTTCTAAAATACATTTTTTCAAAAGAAATTTTAGAAATACTTTTATAGGATTTTTGCAATGCGTCTGGAAATGTTCCTCCATAAGATGAAACTGCTAAAACTCGTCCACCGCTTGTAACAACATTATCTCCTTCTGTTTTTGTACCTGCATGAAAAACAATAGAATCTGTTACTTGATCTAAACCTGAAATTACTTTTCCTTTTTCATAATCTTCAGGATATCCACCAGAAGCAACAATTACTGTTGTTGCTGCTCTTTCGTCAATTTTTAAAGCAACTTCATCCAATTTTTGATTAGCAACTCCTTGAAATAATTCTACTAAATCCGATTTGATTCGTAACATTACAACTTCTGTTTCTGGATCACCCATACGTACATTGTATTCAATTACCATTGGTTCCCCTTTTACGTTGATTAGTCCAATGAAAACAAATCCTTTGTATTCTATATTGTCTTTTTGAAGTCCATCAATGGTAGGCTTCACGATTCGGGTTTCTACTTTTTCCATGAAAACAGCATCCGCAAACGGAACTGGTGAAACAGCTCCCATACCTCCAGTGTTTAAACCTGTATCGCCTTCTCCAATTCTTTTATAATCTTTTGCTGTTGGAAGAATTTTATATGATTTACCATCTGTCAAAACAAAACAACTCAACTCAATTCCGTCCAAAAACTCTTCAATAACTACTTTTGAAGAGGCATCTCCAAATTTAGCATCAACTAACATATTTCTTAACTCTTGTTGTGCTTCGGCTAAATCATTTAAAATCAAAACTCCTTTTCCTGCAGCTAAACCATCTGCTTTTAATACATAAGGAGCTTCAAGTGTAGTTAAAAATTCACAACCTTGTTCAACAGTATCTTTTGTAAAGCTTTCATAACGAGCCGTAGGAATATTATTTTTTACTAAAAATTGTTTGGCAAACTCTTTACTGCCTTCTAATTGGGCTCCAACTTTTGAAGGACCAATTACGGGAACATCATGTAATTGAGAATCATTTTTAAAGAAGTCGTAAATTCCATGTACTAAAGGATCTTCTGGACCTACAACGACCATATTAACCTTGTTTTCAAGTACAAAATTTCTAACCGATTCAAAATCAATTGGATTTAAAGAAACATTTGTAGCTATTTGTGCGGTTCCTGCATTACCTGGTGCCACAAAAAGCTGAGAACATAAGTCACTTTGAAGCATTTTCCATGCTAAGGCGTGTTCTCTTCCGCCCGAACCTAATAATAAGATTGTCATTGTTGTGTTGTTTTATTTCGCTGCGCTCCATACAGTTCGGCTACGCCTCGAGTTGTTGTGCAAAAATAGTTCGTTTAAAACGAATTTAAAAACAGTTGTTTTCTTATTTTTGGTAAAACAGTAATTATGATTCGGTTTTTTGATTGGTCCTTGAAATTAAATGGTTTTCCGATAAAGGAAGCTCAAACCGAATTTATCTCTATTTTATGTTTTTCTCAAGAAGAACATGAACAATTCATCAAACAAAAAAAGAAAGAAATTCTAGACTATCATTTACAAAATAACCCTTACTACAGAAATTTTGTTGGAAAACCTGAAATAAAAAATTGGAACGATGTTCCTGTAATGACCAAAAAAGATTTTCAAAGACCATTATCAGAAAGGCTATCGCAAGGTTTTACTGAAAAAACTGTTTTTAAAAACAAGACCTCAGGTTCAAGTGGTGATCCTTTTATCTTTGCTAAAGATAAATATGCTCATGCCATAACTTGGGCTTCTATTATTTACCGATTTGGTTGGTACAATATCAATTTCAATAAATCCTATCAAGCTCGCTTTTACGGAATTCCATTAGATTTTATTGGTTACACTAAAGAACGTATTAAGGATTTTTTAGGACAACGTTATCGCTTTACTATTTTTGATCTTTCAGATGAAATATTAGAAAAAGTACTTCAAAAATTCAAACAAAAAAAGTTTGATTACATTAATGGGTACACCAGTTCCATAGTACTGTTTGCAAAATTTCTACAAAAGAAAAATATTGTTTTAAAAGATGTTTGTCCAACACTTAAAGTATGTATGGTCACCTCCGAAATGCTTTTTGAAGAGGATAAGGTTTTGATGGAAAAACAATTTGGAATACCCGTTGTAAACGAATATGGGGCATCAGAACTGGATTTAATTGCTTTTCAGAATTTGGATGGAGAGTGGCAGGTGAATGCTGAAACATTATTTATAGAAATTCTTGATGAAAACAATAAGCCGGTTGCTAATGGAACCGAAGGTAAAGTAGTAATTACTTCTTTATACAACAAAGCACATCCTTTTATTCGATATGATATTGGTGATATTGGTATTTTAGACGAAAAAAGTACAATAGAAAATCCTATCCTCAAAAAACTAATTGGTCGAACAAATGATATTGCAGTGCTACCAAGTGGTAAAAAATCACCAGGACTGACTTTTTACTACGTAACCAAAAGCATTATTGAAGATGATGGAAACGTGAAAGAATTTATTATCAAGCAAACTAAAATTGATGCTTTTGAAATTGATTATGTAAGTGAAGTTGAATTAACATCACCTCAAATTGACAAAATAAAACAAGCAATTGATTTGTATTTGGAGCCCAATTTAGATTTTACATTTAATCGAAAAGAATCGTTGCAAAGAACTGCAAGAGGGAAACTAAAACAATTTCAGAGTTTACTCTAGTTTTGGTATTTCAAAAAACCTCTCACCATCCATTGAATCATATAATAAACTGATTGAAAAACCGAAAGTTTTTCAACTTCACGATAAAACTGCCATTGATACTTTATTAATGCTTTTTTATCTCTTGATAATGAATTCTCTCTAATGCGGTAAATAGCCTTAGGCTCTTTAATTCCGTAGGCATATGGTATTTCCTTTAGATATTTTAACCACAATCCCATGTCTTGCCTTTTGCGAATATCTGGCATTAATTTCACTCCCAATTCTTTAACATCAAGAAAAGCCGTTAAACAACTTATAGAATTTGTTTTTAAAATATCTGTGTAAGTAACTTTTGATGGAACTATAAAATCTGAATACACAAATTCTAAGTTTTCGTTTGATCGTCTATAAGAAGAAAAGACAAAAGGAATTCCTGTTTCTTTTATGGTATTGATGCTATTTTGAATAAAATCTGGAAACCAAATATCATCAGCATCAAGAAAGGTCATATAATCTCCTTTAACCATTTTTATAGCTTCATTTCTTGCTTTTGAAGCACCTGAATTTTTGTTTAACCGAATTAAATGGATACGATAATCATCTTCCATTATTTGCTGAATAATATCAACAGTTTCGTCAGAAGAACAATCATCAACAATTAACATTTCCCAATTTTGATAGGTTTGGTTTTGTACAGATTGAATGGTTTCAGCTATGAATTTTTCTGAATTGTATGTTGGAGTTATTATAGATACTAGACCATTCATTTAGTATGCTTTTTCGTCGCCTAAAATAAAATTTTTAATCGTTAACAGTATTATTTTAATATCAAGAAACAATGTCCAATTTTCTATATAATACAAATCAAATTTTAAACGATTTTCTACATCTTTATCGGTAAGAACTTCGCCTCTGAAACCATTTACTTGGGCTAAACCAGTTACCCCCGGTCTAATATAATGGCGCTCCATAAATTTATCAAAACGCTGTGCATAATCCTCATTGACACTTAACATGTGAGGTCGTGGTCCCACAACCGACATATCGCCTAAAAGTACGTTTATAAATTGAGGCATTTCATCTAGACTTGAGCTTCTTAAAAATTTTCCAAAACGTGTGATACGCACATCATTTTTTGAAGCTAGTTCTGTATCAGCAGTAGC
>CBFHBH010000169.1:0-5566 GCA_965653735.1 uncultured Flavobacterium sp.
AATTTGTTAATTTTATAATTCACTTTACTTTTTATAGTCATTATATGTATATTCGTACAAAACAACAACTATGAAACTTACCAAATATTTAAGTGAACAAGGCTATGACCTTATTGAAGGACCAATACGTAATCACAAACCTTTACAATTGTGGGTTAAAAAAACATTTAGCGAAGCTGAATTATATTATGCTACACTAGAACACGCTTTTAAAAGTGAAGAAGTATTAACTGAAATTGAAAACCCTGCACTCACAGTTAACACATCAAACACTAATGAATATGGTTTTAATATAGGTATTACTTTGTTAGAAGAAATTTTGAGCTCCTTAGGGCTTGGCGCAGTAGAAATTTCGGCAGCTGTTAAAACTGGAAAAAAAGTGATTATCAGTTATGACAATTCGGTCACTAAAGAATATGCAATAGGAAACATTGAAAGTTATTTATCGACTTCAGATTTTGTTCATCCTAACCCACAATTACTAAAAAATGCAAATAGAGACAATATTCTTGTTATTACAGGAACTGTATTTGCTAAAAATTTAGTTGTGGATATTGAAACCGATTTTAATATTGATGCTTCGTTAATTGCTAAACTAAATAATATTGCTGATGGTAAAATTGATTTCTCAGTAAAAGATAGCAATACTCTTAAAATGATTTCGGGCGGAAATAACTTTTTCCCTATTGCTGTAAAGGCAAGTCGTATAAAATTTGACAGGAGTATGTTTGAGAAACTAACTTTAGTTACTGATGATAGAAATATATTCTAAAATAGAATATTAATTTACTACCATTTATTATAGTTATTTTGGTACTCAATAGAATTGAGGCCAGTTATTTTTTTTAAAATAGTACGAAATATTTTATTAGAAGTAAAGATCAACCAAAGAGATTTTTAAAGAACAAAAAACATAACAGTTTGTTGTGGTTTTTCTATTTTTAAGTTTTATGTATTCTTCCACAAAACTTTATAACTTTATACTCTAAAATCATTAGTTTATGAAGACAAACAAATACATTTTACTTCTGCTAGGTGTTTTTATTTTAGTGACCTTAAACGGTTGTAGTTCACAAAAAAACGTTACAAACTACAAAAGACAATGGATGTTGGTCACCTTTAAGGATTATACCAAAGATTTTTTAACGGAAAAGAAAGCCACATTAAACCTTTCGCCAATGCAAGGTGATGATAATTCTGAATTTGGCACTGCTTACATGGGCTGCAACAATATGAGATTGAAAGCCAAATTTTCAAATGATGGTAAAGTCACATTTTCTAATTTAATAAGTACACGTATGTTTTGTCCAGGAAATCTTGAAAGTGATTTTATAAAGGAAATAGAAAAAACTAACCACTACAAAATTGAAGGTCATTTCCTTTACTTATATAATGAAAAAGAACAACAAATGAAGTTTGTTGCTGCTGATTGGGATTAAAAACTCTCATTTTTTTTAACAAAATCAAGTTTTTTAGTGTATCAGTAGTTTTGGCACTTTCAAAACTTTATCTTTGCTCTAAATAGATTTTTTTATGCAAAACTTACAATCAACTATAGAACAAGCTTGGGAAAACAGAGCTTTATTACAGGATGATGCAACACAAAATGCCATCAGAGAAGTTGTTAATTTATTAGATGCAGGAACACTTCGCGTTGCTGAACCAATTGCAAATGGATGGCAAGTAAACGAATGGGTCAAAAAAGCAGTAGTAATGTACTTCCCTATTCAGAAGATGGAAACTTTTGAAGTGGGTATTTTTGAATATCATGACAAAATTCCTCTTAAACGCGGTTATGCTGAAAAAGGAATTCGTGTGGTTCCTCATGCTATTGCTCGTCATGGTGCTTACATTTCAAAAGGTGTGATTATGATGCCAAGTTATGTAAACATTGGTGCTTATGTTGATGAAGGAACAATGGTAGATACTTGGGCAACTGTAGGTAGTTGTGCCCAAATAGGTAAAGATGTTCACTTAAGTGGTGGTGTTGGTATTGGTGGAGTTCTAGAACCTTTACAAGCCGCTCCCGTAATCATCGAAGATGGTGCTTTTATTGGATCACGTTGTATTGTCGTAGAAGGTGTACGTGTAGAAAAAGAAGCTGTATTGGGTGCTAATGTATGTTTAACAGCATCGACTAAAATTATAGATGTTACAGGTCCAGAACCAGTAGAATATAAAGGTGTTGTTCCGGCACGTTCGGTAGTTATTCCGGGAAGTTATGCTAAAAAGTTTGAAGCTGGGGAATACCAAGTTCCATGTGCCTTGATTATTGGAAAACGCAAGCCATCGACTGACTTAAAAACGTCATTAAACGATGCGTTACGTGAATATAGCTGTTTAATCATCATCAACCCAGATTTAAATATTAAAAAAGGCAAGTTTTACTTGCCTTTTTTCTTTTCTTCATTTTGCAATTTTATCAGTTTTGCATATTTCATGTGTGAGAAAAAACCTTGTATTAAAGCTATTGTTATACCATCAATGCCATTAAATATTCCTTTTTTAAAGAAATAACAACGTATAAATGCTACCAATCCGTTTAAAACTGGTTTGAATGCCCCTACCCTTTTTCCTTGATCAAAAAGTTCTTGTGCATGCCATGTTGAGTATTGATTTTTTTTAGCAATAATTTGATCAAACGAATCCCAACCATAATGTAATATGTGAACTGCCACTTTTTTCTCATTAGTTGTTAGAATTTTCTGATGCACTTTAGCCTCAGACGGTGAAGCAGTCATTTTGTTAAAAAAGCGCACTTTATGATCTGGATACCATCCTGAAAAATCGATCAGTTTATCTGCTAAAAAGTTTTTAACCCTAAACGAAAAAGCATCGTAATTACCCTCTAGATACTTTCCTTTTAATAAAAACTCTTCAGCATCAATGTCTAAAAACTCATCTGCATCTAGGTTTAAAATCCAATCATTTTTACAATATGGTAAACCTACTTTACGCTGTGGTCCATCTCCTAAAAAGGTTTGCAAGACAACTTTAGCCCCTTTACCTTGAGCTATTTCTACAGTTCTATCATTACTATGCGAATCGACTATAATAACCTCATCACAGACCTTAAACAAAGCATCAATACATTTACCAATGTTTTTTTCTTCGTTATACGTTATCACTAATCCACTTATTTCCATATGCAGTTTGTTTACCTGTGTTAAAGTAGATTATAAAATCTAAAACAAATCTATTTGTGTTTAGACTTTAGTTTGTTGTTTTGGTTTAATTTAATTATCAATCCATAAAATTTCAATCCCAAATGACCAACAATAAAAAATCCCAATTAAAGAACGAATTGGGATTTGATTTATTACTTAAAATTATTTTTATTTTGTAATTCTAAAAGCTTGGCGTATTTCATATAAGTAGAAAAGGACTGTATCATTGCAAAAGTAACTCCATCGATACCCTTAAGAATTCCTTTTTTAAAGAAATAGAGTCTAAAAAAACTTACCAATCCATTTAAAATAGGCTTAAAGCTACTAACTCTTTTTCCTCGATCATAAAGCTGTTGTGCATGCCAAGAAGAGTACAAATTCTTTTTAGCAATTAATTGGTTTAAATTTTCCCAAGCATAGTGATTCAGATGAACATCTAATTCTTTTTTCTTTAATCCCGTAACTTTTTGATGTACTCTGTCCTTTGAAGGTGAAGCGGTTTTTTTATTAAAAAAACGAACCGTATAATCAGGATACCAACCTGAAAAGTTAATTAATTTATCTCCTCCAATAAAATTATATAACCTAAAGGCATAGTGATCATATTCATCATTTTCATATTTACCTGATAAAATAAATTTTTCACCATCTTCTGCTAAAATTTCATCAGCATCAAGGTTCAAAATCCAGTCGTTTTTACAATAGTCAAGTCCATGAATTCTTTGAGGACCATCTCCTAAAAAAGATTGTAAAATAACTTTTGCCCCTTTTTCTTCTGCTATTTTTACTGTATTATCACTACTTAATGAATCAACAATAATTACCTCATCACATATTTTATTAAGTGCGTCAATACATTTTCCTATATGCTTCTCCTCGTTATAAGTTATAACTAACCCGCTAATCTTCATACTCTTTTTAAAACAACTTAAGCTTTCCTATTTTTAATTTCAATTTAAATCTAAACAGATCATCTTCACCTTTAATGTCAATTCTTTTAATTAAATAATCATTTTTGAATGGAAATTTGTTCAATCTATTCCCTATTCGAAGACCATACTTTATACCATTCTCTTTTAACACATTTTCAAAAACAGAAAAGTGTGTATCATTTTTAGGATAATTACCAAAAGGATAGGCAAGAAAAGGTTTAATATTCAAATTATTATCATTTATAAAAGAATTACTTCTCTCAAAATCAACTATTAACTCCTCTTCAGACATTGAAGCATATCTTCTATGCTCAAAAGAATGATATCCCAATTCTATAAGATTACTATCTAATCCATTCAATTGTTCGACACTCATTATCTTCTCGTTTCCTTCAATCCAATAATCATAATTACCAACATAAGAAAAAGGAACAAAAAAAGAAGCTTTCAATTGATACTTTTCGAGTAAAGGAACAGCGTAAATAAGTTGGTTTTCAGTAACATCATCAAAAGTAATTACAACACTTCTTTTAGGGAGTTTTGTAAGACTTTGTAGTTCATCAAAGTGAAATGTTTTATATTGTTTTTCATGTAAAAATTTGAAATGAGATTCAAGTTTTTCTGTAGAAATAGTTAAATCTGTAGACTTAGAAACATCATCCGTTACATTATGATACATTAAGATAGGTAGCTTCGACATTAATTATTTTTTTGTAATATTGATGACTTTTCAAAAGTACTTTTTTTATTTAAAAAACATCTCATACACAAATGAAAATTTTAGTGATTCAGCAAAAGCGAATTGGCGATGTACTTACTAGTACAATCATTAGCAACAATTTAAAAAAATATTATCCTGATGCTAAAATTGATTATATGTGTTATGCTAATTGTGTGGCTATTTTAGAAAACAATCCAAACATTAATGAAGTTATAGTTTTGGAAGAAAAAGTAAGAAAAAATTATCTTTCACTGGCCAAATTTATTCTATCAATTAGAAAAAGAAAATATGACGCTGTGATTGATGTTTACAGCAAATTAGAATCTAATTTAATCACTTTTTTTTCTGGGGCAAAATATCGAATTTCATACAACAAAGGATATTCAAACCTATTTTACAACCACAATATAAAACGTTTAGAAGTTGGCACAAAGTCTGACATTGGTTTAGCAATTATTAACAGATTATTGCTTTTAAAACCTTTGATTAAAGAAGAAATTACCGATTACAAACCAAAGATTTTTTTAACTGAAGAAGAAAAACAACAAGGATTGGCTTTGTTAGATAAATTTGGTATAACAAAAGACAAACCAGTTTTTATGTTTGGAATTCTAGGGAGTGAATGGTATAAAACCTACCCATTTGAAAAAATGGCAGAGATAATTGATTTTACAGTAGCAAAAACTAATGCAACCATTCTCTTTAATTATATTCCTTCACAAAAAGAAGATGCACAAAAAATATTT
>CBFHBH010000170.1:0-5540 GCA_965653735.1 uncultured Flavobacterium sp.
CCAATTGCGTTCCAGCTTCATTCCACCACATTCCTTCTTTGATACCAAACTCTTGACGGTGTACATAATCAGAACCGTTAACGATTCCTTTATCAGTATCATTTGTGACATCTATGACATTACCTGAATTACTAGTAATTTTAATGTTATTTTCTTTTAACCAAGCTACATTTCCATTATTAGCGAACTTTGCTTGCTCTCCTTCATTAGAATATGAAACAACATTCGTAATTTGTTTAGAGGCAACATCGAATATTACCTTGTAATTATTCTTTTTACCTGACACTTCGGTTTCAAATGCATTAGCGGACTTCCATTCAATAGCAGTTGGAAAAGTTTTTACTGAAAATTCATCTGAAGTAATTTTAGTTTTCAATGCACTTTCAAAATCTGATTTTGAAGCTAAAGTTACTTCTTTCCATCCATTAGCTACATTTTTTTCCAACAAAGTAGCATAATCACCACTCAAATAAGCAACCGATTTAGAATTTTTACGCCATTGTTGTGCAACTTGTGTAGTTGGTGCATACTTTCTACCTCCAGTAACAGTTTCTTCAATAGTAAGCTTTTGTGCAAAAGAAACACTACCAACTACTAAAAAACTAAGTATATATTTTTTCATAATTTATGTTTTGGCTGCTAATTTAATAAATGATGGGGTTTAAACTGTTAAGGAATTCAAAAAAATACTTGACATATCAATAAAATAAAATATCAGATTTTTTTCGCCCCAGTGACAGAAAAATTAAATTTTCAAAAGATTATAAAACTGTAAATTTTAAAATTTCATTTTTTATTTTGTAAGTAAAAGATTACCTTAGTTAAATTAAAACAAACAAAAACTAAAAAATTATGAAAACAAGACTTTTAAACATCAAAGGTGTTGAAGTATTATCAAAAGATAGTCAAAAATCAATAAACGGAGGCGCTCCAAATGAAGGGGAATGTCATTGTATTTGTGGAAAACCACTTCCAAAATATTGTTCACCATGTTTTATTGATCCATGTGCAGGACAAGATTCTTAATTTAATAACCTTTAATATATAATTATGAAATCAAGACTTTTAAATCTATCAGGAGCTGAAGTATTATCAAAAGAAAGCCAAAAAACAATCTATGGTAAGGCTAAAATTGATTTATCACTTTGCGGATGTGATTGTAGCGGTGCTGTAACTGGTCCATGGTATTGCCCAGAGTATATTGGATGTCCTCAGGTATATACTTGCAACGATGCAGTTTAATAAAACTTAAGCCCTGAATAATTTCAGGGCTTTTTTATTTAAAGTTCTTTCAATTTATATTTCCAAAAAGACAATTCCTTCTGAACAAAATTCATTAATTTTGCAGTTGATTTTTTAAAAACAACATAAAATATATACTATGAGTTCATTTGACGTAGTTATTATAGGTTCAGGTCCTGGTGGATATGTAGCAGCAATTCGTTGTGCACAACTAGGAATGAAAACTGCTATTATTGAAAAATATTCAACCCTTGGAGGTACTTGCTTAAACGTTGGATGCATTCCATCAAAAGCATTGTTAGCTTCTTCACATCATTATGAAGAATTACAACACTTTGCTGACCACGGAATTGAAGTTTCTGGTGAAGTAAAAGTAAATCTTCAAAAAATGATTGACCGCAAACAAGCAGTTGTTGATCAAACTAGTGGTGGAGTTAAATTCTTAATGGACAAAAACAATATCACTGTTTTTAATGGTGTTGGTTCATTTGAAAGCGCTACTTCAATTGCAATTACTAAAGCTGACGGTTCAGTTGAAAAAATCGAAGCAAAAAATACAATCATTGCTACAGGTTCAAAACCATCTTCTTTGCCATTCATTTCTATTGATAAAGAAAGAGTAATTACTTCTACTGAAGCTTTAAAATTAACTGAAGTTCCTAAACACTTAATCATCATTGGTGGTGGAGTTATCGGTTTAGAATTAGGACAGGTTTATTTACGTTTAGGAGCTCAAGTATCTGTAGTTGAGTTTATGGACAGAATTATTCCTGGAATGGACGGTGCTTTATCAAAAGAATTGACTAAAGTGTTGAAGAAACAAGGAATGAAATTCTACACTTCACACAAAGTGAAAGAAGTTACTCGTAACGGAAATGCAGTTATTGTAAAAGCAGACAACGCTAAAGGAGAAGAGATTGTTCTTGATGGAGATTATGCTTTAGTAGCTGTAGGTCGTCGTCCTTATACAGATGGTTTAAATGCTGAAAAAGCTGGTGTTAAATTAACTGACAGAGGTCAAGTTGAAGTAAACGACCATTTACAAACTTCTGCTTCAAATATTTATGCAATTGGTGATGTTGTGCGTGGTGCAATGTTAGCTCACAAAGCGGAAGAAGAAGGAGTTTTAGTTGCTGAATATTTAGCAGGTCAAAAACCACATATTGATTATAACTTAATTCCTGGAGTAGTTTATACTTGGCCAGAAGTTTCTGCTGTTGGTAAAACAGAAGAGCAATTAAAAGCTGAAGGAAGAAACTACAAAGTAGGTAACTTCCCATTCAAAGCGTTAGGTCGTGCTCGTGCTAGTGCTGACACTGATGGTTTCATTAAAATTTTAGCTGATGCGGCTACTGATGAAGTATTAGGTATTCACATGATTGGTGCTCGCGCTGCCGATTTAATTGCTGAAGCTGTAACAGCCATGGAATTCCGTGCAAGTGCTGAAGACATTTCAAGAATGTCTCATGCCCACCCAACTTTTGCAGAAGCAATCAAAGAAGCTGCATTAGACGCAACTGGAAAAAGAGCTTTACACGTATAATCATACTATAATAAAAAAAAAAGAAAAAGCCGTTCAATTGAACGGCTTTCTTTATGCTTTAACTACTTCTTTATAACTTTCCCAATTTCTGTAAATCATAAATAGATTTCCGATAAATAAAAAAGCTCCAGCACCAATATTGGCAAGATCTAAACAAAGATGAACCATTACAATATTTACCGATATAGGCAGTAAAACCAAATTTGCTAAACGAATAAATTTTCCTGAAATAAAAGCTAAACCACAAAGTAATTCCAATCCTTTTACAAGGGTCATTAAATAACCAGAAGCTGCTAATCCTTCATTAAAAGTTTTGAGATTTCCGGTTAAAGTTGGTTCAGGGAATAATTTTAAAAAATAGGCTACAGAACCAAATAACAATAAGGCTCCTATCAGAATTCTTACAACAATTGTCGCGATTTTCATAAATATTTGATTTAAAAGGTTTGTTAATCAAATATAAGAAAAAGATTACTATTTGATTCTCGACCCTGTTATTTTTACATCGGCGTATGCCCAAGCATCTTTTATAAGTTTGTCTATTTCGGCAACTTTTGTTTTGTTATTGAGTTTTTCGTAAGCCAATTTCATTCCGTGGTAAGACCACCCGTTCTTAGGAAACTTTTTTAAATCCTCTTCATAGACTTTAATCGCTTCATTATACCTTCCTGCTTCAATTAAAATTGCTCCTAGATGATGTCGAGTTGAGAAAAACCAATCTGGAGGTTCATTATAATTTAAGCCATCTTCAATTTTTACAGCCTTTTGCAAAAGATTAATACTTTGTGAATAATTCTTTTCAGAAGCAAGTATTTCGGCTTTTAGAACTTTATCTGCAATGTTTACAATAGAACTCATGGAATTGATTTGCCAAATAGTCATTTTTTCTAAAGATTTATCATTAGCCAAAACATCTAATAGTAAGGACTCTTCTTTAGCCATTACAAATTTTTTTTGGCCCAAATAGGCCATTCCTCTAGCATAATGAGAAATAGCTTTAGGATATTTTAAAGTATCTGAAACCAATTTCATTTTTAAGATTTCGTCCCATTTTCCAAATTTTACCGCTACAAAATACGGAATGACATAATAATGCTGCAATGTTTCCATGCCGGGTAAAATCATATTTTTTGGATGTACCAATTTTGAAGTTTCATAAGCACCTTTCATTGCCCATTTTGAATTTCCTTCAAGAGTAGCTGTGCCAGCCATAAAATGATAGTTATGCGGATAATAGGCTAACGGATATGCTCCTTGCGCATGACACATGGTTGCATAAGCACTATCAATTTTACAGGCATTGATATTAGCCATTGTCCCTTTATGATAATCTCCTGTTCTTATATAAATGTGAGATGACATATGGATTAAATGACCAAAAGATTTGGCGTTACCATCATCAAAAAATTTGGCAGATGCATAACCTCTTTGTGGATTATTCGATGCTTCAACGGCATGAATATAAAAATGGTTGGCACCAATATGTTTTGGATCTTTTTTCAGAATTTTTTCAAAAAGTGATACAATTTCTGGTGTCCAAGCTTTTGGCTTTCCATTTTTCTCATACAAATCCCATGGATGTAAATCCATTACCGATTCGGCATACAAAGCATTTATATTAATATCATCTGAAAATTTTTCATTAACTGCTTTCATCGCTTTTGAGTAAGCAATATCAAGATGTTTTCTATCATCAACAGGTTTTTCTGTGTATCGTTTAGATAAGGCTTGAATTAAGGCTTTTTCACTTTCAGTAGCAGTCAAACTTAATTTCAAGGCAGTTTGTATCGCTTTATAAGCTCTTTCATAATTATCCGGTTCCATACCAGCATTATAATTAGGGCCTAAAACATAGGCAAAACCCCAATAGCACATAGCACATTCAGGATCAAGTTTTGAAGCATAATAAAAAGAGCGAGCTGCTTCGGCATGATTAAATGCATAAGCCAATGCTAAACCCTGATTAAAATATTTTTGAGCTTCTCTATTTTTTGTAGAAATTTTATAATTAATCACATCCATTCCTTTAAAAAGAGGGGCTTTGTTATCAGATGTGTACCATTCAGCATCTACGACTGGTGGCGCACAGGTCATACTGTTCATACCAACAATTGGTGTTTCATTTTGAAGGACTTCTTTTTTACAAGAAAAAAACAGAACAGTACTAATCAGCAAAAATTGAATCCATTTCATCATAATTGTAATTTATTGAAAATCAACATAAAGTTACTCAAAATAGATGAGTTATTCTTATTACAACATATCTGTATAAAGTTTTATCTAAAATTATAATTATTGTATTTTTGAAAATAAATTTCTTTTCTTGAGAACCTCAATTATTCGATATATTTCAAATCCTACAGAATTCAAAAGCCAGTTATTAAATTGGTCTCATCAATTCCGTGAAATAGTTTATCTAGACAGCAACAATTATCCTCAAAAGTATTCGAGTTATGATGTAGTATTAGCTGTAGATGCTTTTACATCAATCAAAACGGATTACCATAACGCCTTTGAAGATCTAAAACAATACCAACAACAAACTAAAGATTGGTTATTTGGTTATCTATCATATGATTTAAAAAACGATACCGAAAAGTTGGAGTCTAATAATTATGATGGCTTATATTTTCCTGATTTGTTTTTCTTTCAACCTAAAAAACTGTTTTTACTAAAAGGAAATCAATTGGAAATCTCTTATTTGATGATGTGTGATGATGAATTAGATGCAGATTTTGAAGAAATAATTAAAAGT
>CBFHBH010000171.1:0-5513 GCA_965653735.1 uncultured Flavobacterium sp.
GCCTAGCTTTACCAAATTTATTTACCTGAATATAAAATTTTTCCCAATCAATTCTTCTTTTATGATATACAAATGCTTTTGATATCAATTTAGTTTTAAAACCAAGTTTCCACAAACGAATGCTTAAATCTGGATCTTCTCCAGGATGAATGTTAGAAAAACCTTTTGAAGCCTCGAATGCCTTCCTGGAAATACCCATATTAAAACTTCTAGGCTGAAATTTTTCTAATTTCTCTGTTCCTCCTCTTACTCCTCCAGTAGTTAAAACTGAAGTCATTGTAAAATTGATAGCTTTTTGAACAGCTGAAAAATTTGGCAACATATTATCTGGACCGCCAAAACAATCTACATATTCTTCATTCAAACTTTTATCAACTTCCGAAAGATAGTTTTCTGGTATAATACAATCTGAGTCTAAAACAAGAAAATAATCCCCTTTAGCATAAGTCATCCCGAAATTTCTAGAATCACCAGGCCCAGAATTGTACTTTAAATAATAGGTAATAGTAAGTTTGTTTTTATACTTATCAATAATGCTTTCGCAAGGAATTGTAGAACCGTCTTCAATTATAACTACTTCAAATGGTTTTGAATAGGTTTGTTTTGTCAAACTTTCTAAAAGTTCATCAATCTCTTCTGGACGATTATAAACAGGTATAATAAACGAATAGTTCATTTGTGACTTTTTGGCAAAGTTACATTTTTAACAAAAAAAAGTCATCACAAAGGATGACTTTTTTAACATTTATATTCTGAATATTATTCTTTTACAATCTTGACTGTATTTTCTAAACCATCAACTGTAACTCTTACTAAATAAGTTCCAACTGCAAGTCTTGATAAATCAATTTGAGATTGCATTGCATTAACTGATTTTGATAAAACTTCTTGCCCTAATAAATTATGAACAGAAACTTTAGAAATCTCTTTAGTATAAGATAAATTTAATACATCTTTTACTGGATTAGGATAAGCTTTAAATCCTTCTAAATTAAATGTAGCTGTGCTTAACGAAGCATCATAAGCTGAAACTTTAAATGTTCCTGTTGAATCATTTCCATATTCCCAAACACTTATGTATAATGTTTCTCCTGGAGTTCTTCCTAATAAAGAAATTAAAGAGAAAAGGCCATCAGTACTACTATCATCATCACAATCTACTAGATTTAGTGCTCCACAGTTTCCTTCATAAATAGCTAAACCAGTGTCTGCAATTGCTGAACCAGAATCACTTCCTGTTTCTACAGTAATAGATCCAGAAGCTGGCACTACTACAGAATACCATACATCTCCTCCGTTAAAGCTAGCACAACCAGGTGCAGGTGGGTTAGAATCAGTAGCAGATATATTTGTTCCAACAACTGGATAAGCAGCAAAGTTTACTCCAGGCGTTAAGCTAACTGCTGCTGGACAGTCATCATTAACTGGTGGTGGCGGTGCAGCTTGAGTAGTAAAACTAAACTCTACACAACCTGTCGCAGAACCACCTGCATTAACAGAAATCACTTGCCAGTAATAAGTTGTTGAATAAGCTAAGCCTGTAATAATCTCAGTAAGGTTTGTTGTGTTTCCTAAAAGAGTAAGAGCCCCTGAAGTTGTCCCTAAATAAACATTATAGCTATCAGGTGCTGAGCCAGATGCTGGTGCTGACCATGCAAAAGAAGTTCCTCCTCCTGTCAAAGTAACATTTGTAGCTCCATTAGCAGGAGTGGTTAATGTTGGACATTGAGGTGCGACTGGTAATGTTGAAAAAGCGAAAGGTCCAGACCAAAGGCTATTTCCATTTCCACCACCACATACAGCACGAACATAAAATTCATAATCTGTATCTGCTGTTAAACCTGTGTTAACTAAAAATGAACTATTATCATTAACATTAGGATGAGATGGTGCTCCTGTAGGCGCTCCTCCACCTGCAGTAGTAACATGTAAGTCCCATGCCGTTTCAGCACATCCAATATTCCAGCTCAATTCAATAGAATTAGTTGTTGGATTAGCTGCAGTAAGCCCTGTTGGTTGTGGACAAGCCACAGCAGCAGAAATTGTAATTAAATAATCTTCTACTTCACCATAGCTATTGTTTGTACATGGAGTAACAGCTGAACCATTAGTATTATACATAGCTCTTACTCTTAAACGATGTTGCCCTAAAGGTGGATTACAAGATAAAACAATTGGAAAAGTTGCAGAACTTCCTAAAACCCCTACTTGTCCACTTCCAGTAACCTGACCAGCTGAATAACCAATTCTTTCTGTTGAATTATCAAATACTCCATCATCATTATAATCAATCCAAGCAGCATATCCTTCTGTATATTGACCAGCATAAACAGTACATCCATAAGAACTTCCTGCTTGTAAAGTTGTAGTCAGTGCACCATCCGAAGTATAATCTGAATATCCAGCAGTTCCACTTGGACATCCAGTACCTGAATCGTTATCTAAAGTATTCAAAACTACTCTTGCAATTACGTCTCCATCTGTACATCCATAAGTGGTTGTAGGTGTACAATAATTAACAGTTGCTCCTGTTGTAAATGATTGTATAGCGCAACCTGTAGCACTACCATTTACGTTTTTCGGAACAACTTGCCAATAATAAGTAGTGTTTGCTAACAATGGAGCAACAGGTGTATATGTTAAACCAGTAGTATTAGTTACTAACGGAGGTGTTGCAGATGTTCCAAAATAAACATCGTATGAGGTTGGTCCTCCTGTTGCAGCAGTCCAACTTAAAACTGGATTTCTTGCTACTCCTGTAGCAACATCAGCAGGTAAAAGCGCTGAAGCACAACTTGGAGGAGTTAATGCCGGTTGATTAACAATTATGTTATCTAGATAAACATAATAATCTCCAGATGTTCCAAAAACACAATTCCATCTTACTGCGATATTTGCACCATTAGGAACACTAGCTGCTGGAACAACATATGATTTGTTAACACAAGTATTTCCAACAACGTGATTCGAATTATCTATTACACCAGCAACAACTGTCCATGATGTCCCTCCATCTACAGACACTTCAGTAGTAATAGTTCCGTTGTATGGATTTGTTGCAACTGTAGCTGCTGACCAGTTAACAATTTTATAATCAAATGAAATTGTTAAGTTTTGTCCATTAGAAACTTGCGTTTCTGAAGTTAAAATTCGAGGAGTTGCATTGTAGACATTACCTCTCCATGAGGCTGTAGCACATGCTTGTGTGGTAGACAAACCACCTGAGCCAACATCCCAGCCAGCTGGGGTTGTGGTTGTAGGAAAGCTTTGATTAATGCTTACCTGAGCATAACTTTCGATGACCATTAACATCATAAAAGTTAGCCATAAAGTAATTTTTTTCATATGAATAATTGTTTGATTATTTTGCACAATTTAATAATTTTTAATAAAATTCAGAAATTATTAACATTATTTTCGATAAAAAACAAAAAAACCATGCCTTAGCATGGTTTTCAAGATTATTTTTAAAAATTATTATTCTTTAAGAATTTTCATAGTTTTTGTTTCTCCTTGAGAAGTAATTTTAACTAAGTAGTTACCACTATTTAGGTTAGACATATCAATTTGAGCTTGGTCCACATTTAGTTGTTTAACCAAAACTTTTTGTCCTAACATATTAAATACTTCAACTAAAGAAATTTCTGTTGAGTATGATAAATTTAAAATATTTTTTACAGGATTAGGATAAACTTTTAATGATTTAACATCAAAAGAATTTGTACTCAATGATGCATCATATGCTGAAAGTAAAAACGTTCCATTTGTAGCAGATGACCATCTCCAAACTCCTATATAAAGTGTAGCGCCAGGTGTTTGACCAGTAAGATTTATAATTGAAAAATTACCGGTACCTTCATCATCACTACATCCTACTTCAGTTAAAGCTCCACAAGTACCAGAAAAAACACTTAAAACCGTATCTGTTAATGCTGACGCACCATCCGCTTGTGTCTCTATTGTTAAAGAACCCGAGGCAGGAACTGTTACAGAATACCATACATCATTTGCTCTATTTGTTTGACAAGCATACGTCAAACCAGTTACAGTATTAGCAGCTACAGTTGTACCAATAACGTCATTATCTGCAAAAACTCCCCCAGCTGTTAAAGCTATAGCATTTACACAGTCATCATTTGATGGTGGTATTGCTGGTGATGTAAAAGAAATAGTAGACCAAATACTATATAAAGGACCTGGGCAAACCGTTCTTACATGAAAATAATATGTTGTCGAAGGAGATAATGTAGCGTTATAGATTTCACCTGATAATGGTGTTCCTGATCCAATTGGATCTGTTGCAACATTATCTAAAACATATTCATAGCTTCCTGTGGTAGCTCCCCATGTAATATTTGCAGAATTATAAGTTAAATTATTAACAGCCAAGCTCACTGGATTAGAGCAAGCTGGAGTAAGTCTTATTTCGAAATTGTCTATTGAAAAATCAATATCAGCTGAACCATTCGAAGCTCCTTCAACCACTCTGTAAGCAAATCTTATCGATTGACCAGCATAAGCATCTAAATCAATTACATTTGTTGAACCTGTATTAGATGGTACATTAGTATTATTATATGTATACAAAAGTGTCCAGTTTGTAGTTCCAGTTGAAACCAAAACCTCCACATAATCATCTGCTTCCCAAGGTGTTGTTGGTGCTGAAGTAGTAGCATATTGAGTAGCTGCTGCATCAAATTTTAATTCATAACCTGTTGTAGGAATGTTATAAATTGGCGTCATTAACCAATCGTTTGCACCAGTTGTAAAAATGTTATATCTCGCAGCTCCAGTAGTACCAACATTTCCAAAGCCATCTTCAATCCAAGTACTAGATCCAAAAGTTGATGGCCCAGCAGTAGTGTCACCATTATCGGCCTCTTGCCAACAACCAGGAACATATGTTGCAAAATTTTCTGTATTTGGAACACTAAATGATGTACAAGGAGTTGTAAAATTAACCGTTTTCCAAACTGAAAACCCTCCAGCTCCACAATTAGCTCTTATGTATGCAGTATATGCAGTATTTGGAGTTACAGGAGCCCCTACAACATTATTTACACCTATTGTAGTTCCAGAAGTTGGTACAGGATCTGCCGAAGGCTGAATTACGTATTCCCATGAACCTTCTGAACCACCTGCAACCCAATTTAGATCCACAGTTGTTGCAGTCAAATTAGCATAATTAAAACTAGTTGGTGCTGGACATGTTACTACATAATCGAAACCTATTTGTGGTCTTCTATAGTTTGTTGAAGTTAATGAAACTCCTGGTGTACCAGTAGTATTGTTAATATATTTTGTTGTATTACTATTTGTAGTACTTATACAAGGTGTACCATATTCATAATCCCAACCAATAGCTGTGGAAGCAGCAGTATTAACATACTCCAAATAAACCGCTAAGTTTTGAGTGCCTGAATAAGTAAAATTGGTAGAAAAAGTAAAAGGCTTCCATCCTGCTGAAGAACCCGTTGCAGCTGAAGGATTAGAGTCGTAAACTAAAGTTGCAG
>CBFHBH010000172.1:0-5504 GCA_965653735.1 uncultured Flavobacterium sp.
TTGTCCCAAATTTTCCAGACACCTTGTCTTTTTTTTATAAAATAGGTTTGTTTGTTTAGTTTGTTGTAGTTTTTGGCAATTTTGTTGTTCTCGTCCAACCATTCTATATTCCAAAATTCATTGACTTGCGCGACTACTAAGTCATTATCTAGATGTTTGGTTTTGAAATCAAAAACTTCAAAATTTGATCTATTGTCCTCACTGTTTACTTTGTAATTTAGTTTAGCATGCCTTTCTAAATAATCTGAAATTCTTTTTTTGAAAGGTGCATCTTCAAAAACATATTCTGTTATAGGTGTCAAATCTACAATTGGAAGTTTTTGCATGCAAAGAAACTCAGAATGACAATAATTGTAGATTATGTCTTGAAAAAAAAGATCATTTATTTCTTCTTCAATAACATTTTTTTTGTTTGTCACCTCATTGATGATTTCCGATTTTGATTGATTTTTTAAGTAATTATTTAATGAAGAATATCCTAAAAAAATGGCTAGTTTATCTAATGTTTTTAGAAAACGTAAGTCTGGATTTTCTTTTGCAGAATAGTCGTCATTAAAAATTCGTTGAAGCGTAATACTAGATATAGTTGTACCTAGCTCATTTCTTTTCTTTCCTTGAAGATGTTCTGAATTTGAAAGAGTTTCAGCTATGATTTCAGAAAGTGTTATAAACTGTGCTCTCTTCCATTTTGTACAAACACCTATAGAACTATTTTTTACAATTTCGCAATTGCAAATACTCATCTTAAGCAAATCAATTATCGCTTTCATAGTAGATTTGGTTTTTGGTTGTTATAACTTAAGCTTAATTTATTATTGTGATTAAGTTAAGATTTTTTTATGAGTATTTTTCTGTCAAATGTTTAGTTAAAGAGTTAATATTTTTGCAATATTAATTAATTAACTACGTAAACCAAAGTATTTTATGAAAAAAACAATCAAATCAGCAATTAAAAAGTTAGGATTTTTTCTTTTCGCTATTTTAGTATTTGTTTCTTGTGATAAAGATGTAAGTGATAACTCACAAGATGGAAAATTGATGGATGGTAAAGTCAATCTTCTTGATCCAGGAAGGTATGGTTGTGCCGAATTTTCTCCTGAGTATTTAAAATCTATCGATTTTACAACTCCAAACGAATATAGAGCACAATTATCTGTATTACGCCCAGATTTAACAGCTTCACAAAAGAGCATTGCTAACGCAACGGCATTACCTACAAGTTTTAATTTACCTGCTCAACCAATTGGTGATCAAGGGTCAGAAGGTTCTTGCGTTGGATGGGGAGTAGGTTATACTGCTCACGGAATTACACGTTATATAAATAATACTATTCATCAGAGTAATTGGGGTGGAGCTTCAAGAAGTGCTGCTTATGTTTATAATCAGATTAAAATTTCAAACTGTGGCTCAGGCTCATATCCTAATGACGCAATGAATTTAATTAAAAATCAAGGGCAATGTAGTAATTCACAAATGCCTTATGTAGCAGGGGGCTGTTATACACAACCAACAACACAACAAAGAACATGGGCAGCAGGAAGAAAATCGAATGGATGGTTTTATGTAAATACTACTTCTGTAGATGATATTAAATATTATTTAAGTCAAAATTATCCAGTAGCTGCTTGTTTTGATGTAAACCAGAGCTTTTATGACGCAAGAAACTATAATTATGTTTGGTCTTCGCTTTATGGTTCAAGACAAGGAGGACACTGTGTTTGTATCGTTGGGTACAATGATGCTACAAGACAGTTTAAAGTTCAAAACTCTTGGGGATCTGGCTGGGGAAGAAGTGGCTACTTTTATGTGACTTATGATAATATTACAAGAGGAGCATTTAATTGGTTAGGATGTATTTTGCCAAATGCAGCTGCAAATTCGCCTCAATAAATAAAGATGGTTATTTTTTACAAGAAAGGGTGTCATTTGACACCCTTTGGATTTTATTTAAACTTAGAAATTAGTTTTTATTGGTCTTATTTTTACCATTTTTGAATTTTACGTTCTGAACAACTGGCTCTTTTTTTTGAGTTGAAGATGATTTAGAATTAAAATTCTTTTTAAAGCTTCCTGTTTTAGGCTTGTCTGATTTTGGTTTGTCTGTTTTAGGATTGCTTTTTGAAAATGATTTAGCTTCTACCTGATTTTTCTTTAATACTTCAGTAGGGTTTTTAGGATTGTCTTTCGTGCCTCTTAAATGAATAACTAAACCATTCAAAAAATTACGAAGCACTTGGTCACCACATTCCATATACTTTGGATGATCATCATTGCGGAAAAAATTTCCTACTTCACCTTTCGACATTCTGAAATCTACTAATTGCATGATTTCTACAATTTGATCATCACGTAATTGAAGCGCTACTCTAAGTTTCTTGAAGATTTCGTTATTATTCATTCTAAATTATTTTAAAAGCCAAAGATACGCTTTTGGAAATGCTTCTCGCCATAATTTTTCATTATGTTGTCCGCCTTCTATAACTTGAATTTCAATTTGACTGAATGAATTAACTTTTCTTTTTAGCAAATCGGTCATTTTGTTCATGTCATTTACCATTGTCTCGTCTTCATTGTCACCACATAAAAAATACATTTTTGCATTCATTTTAGGGCTTTTTTCGGTTAAAGAATAAATTTCATTGCTAAACCAAAAAGATGGAGAGAAAATAATTCCTTTTCCAAAAATATCTGGATATTTTAATAACGCATAATAGGAAACCAAACCTCCTAATGAGCTTCCAGCAATTGTGGTGGTTTCAGACTTTTTAATTGTTTTGTAGTTTTTATCAATGTAAGGTTTTAGAGTTTTAACTATAAAATCTAAATAATTGTCAGCATTTCCACCACCATATTTTTCATTTTTGTATGGAGTTAATTCGTTTATGCGTTTATCATTGCCGTGTTCTATTCCTACCACAATTGTTTCAGCATTTAAACTGTCTAATGCTTCATCAACATTCCATTCACCAGAAAATGAAGTTGATTTGTCAAATAAGTTTTGAGCATCATGCATATAAATGACAGGATATTTTTTTTTGGTTTCTGTGTAGTTTTTAGGTAAGTAAATCCATATTTTCTTTGAAGTTTTGAGTTGTGGAGCATCAATAGTAAAAGTAGAAACCTGTTTACTGGCTGTGCTTTCTTGAGACTTCATATTTTGAAAACACAAGAGAAAAGCTACAAAAAGGATTATTTTTTTTAACATATTTCAGATTTACATTAAAAAGTATAGTTTTGCTAAAAATAGCTATTTTATGGATTCGTATGAAGAGAAAATAAGTTTACTATCAGAAATGATTGCTTTTGCTGTAATTGATGGGGAATTACATGATCGTGAGTATGATTTTTTAAAGATGGTTTCAGAAGAGTTACAAATTGATAAGGAAACTTTTTTGAGTTTGTTTAGTAAAAGAAACGAATTTGAAGTAATTAAAGATGAATTTCATAGAATACTACATTTCTATCGTTTGGCTTTATTGATGCATTGTGATGGTGTACTTCACAACAGAGAAAAGATTGCAATTCACGAAATTGGAATTAATATGGGACTCAATCCAAATGCGATGAAAAAAATACTTCATTTAATGGAAGAGGCTCCTGGTCAAATGGTTGAAGCAGAAACATTACTTTGTGCTTTTCATGAGCAGTTGAATTAAATTTTCTCCTGTAACAATTTTATCTCATCACGAAGTTTTGCCGCTTGCATGAAATCTAAATCTTTGGCAGCTTTTTCCATGGCTTTGCGTTTTTCTCTATTTCGGGTTTAGATAAGTATTCGCTTTCTGGTTCGGCAGCTTTCAGTACTTGATTTTCATAATATTTGGTTGAAACGGAATTGTTACTAAGTGCATTACCTAAACTTTTGTTTAAGGCTTTTGGTGCCAAATTATTAGCAGTGTTGAAATTGATTTGCTTTTCGCGACGATAATTAGTTTCATCTATAGTTTTTTGCATCGAAGCTGTAATTTTATCAGCATACATAATTGCTTTACCATTTACATTTCGGGCTGCACGACCAACTGTTTGCGTTAATGAACGGTGACTGCGTAAGAATCCTTCTTTATCAGCATCTAAAATGGCCACTAAAGAAACTTCAGGTAAATCAAGACCTTCACGAAGTAAGTTTACTCCAATAAGTACATCAAACAACCCTTTACGTAAATCTTGCATGATTTCGACACGCTCTAATGTATCCACATCTGAGTGTATATAACGACATCTTATTGAAACTTTAGTTAAGTATTTTGTCAATTCTTCCGCCATTCTTTTGGTTAAAGTAGTGACTAAAACACGTTCGTCCACTTCACAACGTTGTTGTATTTCCTCAATTAAATCATCAATTTGATTTGCACTTGGACGAACTTCAATAATTGGATCCAATAAGCCTGTTGGACGAATAACCTGCTCGACATAAATACCTTCTGACTTTTGTAATTCATAATCGGCAGGTGTAGCAGAAACATATAAAACCTGATTTTGTAATGCTTCAAATTCTTCAAACTTTAGCGGACGATTATCCATTGCAGCCGGAAGTCTAAAACCATATTCTACCAAATTCTCTTTACGACTTCGGTCTCCTCCATACATGGCATGAACTTGCGAAATAGTTACGTGACTTTCATCAACCACCATTAAGTAATCATCAGGGAAATAATCTAACAAGCAGAATGGGCGAGTACCAGCATCACGTCCGTCAAGATATCTTGAATAATTCTCAATTCCAGAACAATAGCCTAATTCACGAATCATTTCCAAATCAAAATTGGTTCGTTCTTCTAATCGTTTTGCTTCAAGATGTTTGCCAATTTCTTTGAAATAATCTACTTGTTTAACCAAATCCTGTTGAATAGCCCAAATCGCATTTTGAAGTACATCTGGTGAAGTCACAAACATGTTGGCAGGATAAATATTTAGCTTTTCGTAACGTTCTATGACTTTTGAAGTTTTAGCATCAAAAGCTTCAATTTCTTCAATATCATCACCAAAAAAATGGATACGAAAAGGTTCATCTGCATAACTAGGAAATACTTCGACAGTATCACCTTTTATGCGGAAAGTACCGGGAGTAAAATCTGCTTCGGTACGAGCGTATAAACTTTGAACCAAACGATGTAAAAACTTAGTACGTGATATAGTCTGATCTTTTTCTATAGAAACTACGTTTTTTTGAAACTCAACCGGATTTCCGATACCGTACAAACACGAAACTGAAGAAACTACAATTACATCTCTTCGGCCAGAAAGAAGGGCAGAAGTGGTACTTAAACGGAGTTTTTCTAATTCATCATTAATAGATAAATCTTTTTCAATATAAGTACCTGTAACAGGGATAAAAGCTTCGGGTTGGTAATAGTCGTAATACGATACAAAGTATTGCACCGAATTGTTTGGGAAAAACTGTTTGAATTCCGAATACAATTGCGCAGCAAGTGTTTTGTTATGTGCAAGAATTAAAGTTGGTCTTTGCACTTCCTGAACCACATTAGCAACTGTAAATGTTTTCC
>CBFHBH010000173.1:0-5489 GCA_965653735.1 uncultured Flavobacterium sp.
ACCGAAAACATGAAAGCTTGGAAATTTGTGTTTGCAAAACCTGATGAAATTCAACAATATTATGATTCATTTCATTTGGTTGGTAAACTAGATGCTGATAAAAGTACTTCTGCAGTTATCATTTTAGATAAAGACAGAAATCACAGAGGAAGGAAAGGAAAAAATAAAGAAGGTATTGAAGAATATAAAGAAAGCTATAATACAACTTCAGCTGCCGATTTACATAATGATATGTCTGACGATGTAAAAATAATGCTTAGAGAGTATAGATTAGCTTTAAAAAGAAACAATAGTAAAAAGGACTTCCGTTTACACGAAAAAAAATAAGCAATGAAGAATAAGTCTTATATAGGAATGGCATTTGTCATTTTAGTTTTTGGGATTTTGGTTATACCAAAAATTGTTGAGCGAATTAAAAACAACGACATTGTTAAAGGTGATCGATTAAATTCGATTGGAGATAAAAGCAGTGCTAAAGCCGATTTATTGACGATTGGTCCAGCACCAAAGTTTTCGTTAACCAATCAAGACAATAAAACCATTTCTAATGAAACCTATAAAGGTAAAGTGTATGTTGTAGAATTCTTCTTTTCTACGTGTCCTACAATTTGTCCTATTATGAACAGAAAGATGAAATTTGTTCAGGAAAGTTTTGCTTCTAACACAAACTTCGGAATTGCATCGATAACAATCAATCCTGAAAACGACACTCCCGAAATTTTAAAAAAACATGCTGAAGATATAGAAGCAAAAGGGATGAACTGGAATTTTTTAACTGGCGATAAAACAACAATTTTTGAGATTGCCAACAAAGGATTTAATTTATATGTTGGGGAAAACAAAAAAGTAAATGGTGGATTTGAACATTCAGGATTGTTTGCTTTGATAGATAAAGAGGGAAATATTAGAAGTCGTAAGGATGATTTTGGTAATCCAATCATCTATTATGATGGTTTGAAAGAAGAAGGTGTGAAACAATTAAAACAAGACATAACAAAATTATTAGCTGAATAATGGAAAATAATACAGAAAAAAAATATAATGTTTGGATAACAATTTTATCAGTGGCAATCCCTTTAGTGGTTGCACTTTTGTTTAAAGTTAAATTAAAAGATTTTGGATTTGATGTCCAGCCTCTTTCTTTTCTGCCTCCAATTTATGCTACTATTAATGGAATTACTGCTGTTATTTTAGTTTGGGCTGTTATTTCTATCATATGACTGCCGAAGCTACTCCATATGGAGGTGAAGGTGCTATGAGGGCTATTTATTTCTTCATTTTGATAACGCATATTACACTTTCAATTGTAATCATACCATTGGTATTAATTACCTACGTAAGAGCATTAGCGGAGCGTTTTGATAAACATAAAAAAATTGCAAAAATTACTTTCCCAATTTGGTTGTACGTTGCTGTTACTGGTGTTGTAGTGTACTTAATGATTTCGCCTTATTATGTCAACTAAAGTTAAAAGTCAAAAGTCAAAAGTCAAAAGTTTTTATTTAGCAAAACTATTACTTGTTACCTATTGCCTATTACCTATTGCCTCAAATGCTCAGTGTGCCATGTGTCGAGCATCTTTAGAAAGTACGGGAGATGTTTCTCAAGCAGAAGCTGTTAATGATGGTATAGTTTACTTAATGGTTATACCTTATATTTTGGTTGCCTTAATAGGCTTTGCGGTCTATAAAATGTTTCAAAAAAAGAAAAGTTAGTTGAGCTACATTCCGTTGATGTTTACTTTAATATTTCCAGTTATCCCTAAAAAGGCGACAATGGAACTGTTAGTAAGCTGAACCTTCTCAAAAGTAATATCATTCATTTTTCCATTAACGAAAACTCCTGTTACAGGAGAGTAATTGTTAAGGTATTTAAGCATTGTTTTCTTTCCTTCGTCTAAATTAGGTTGAATGGAATAGCGACAGCTTTCTTTTATTTTTGCTAAAACCATTCCTTGAAAAAGCCAGTTAGCCGTTTTCATTAAACGACTTTTGGTTTCTAAAGCATAGTCTAATTCATCAAAATATAATTCTTTTTTTTCAGTATCAAATTGAGGAAAGCCAGAAAGATAAATTCTTCCATTAAGGCTACCTGTCATGTCCAATGCAATAATCATTTTTCCTTGTTTGTGCCAAATTTGCACATTTTGAACCGTGACTTTTCTCTTTCCTGAGCCAAATACTTGTCCCTTGAAATTTTCTGTTATAATTCTGGATGCATCTTGGTAAGTAGATACGGCAGTTATGTTAGCAACAACCTTCTCGGGTAAGTTAGATGTTGTTTTTAGAACAATTTTATTTCTATCAAAAACTGATTTTGGTTTTAAACCAATGCTCGATTCCATTAAACATTTTAATCCAACAGTTAGATTTACTGCATTCGATTTAAGTTGGGCTTCTGTGGCATATAATTCTTGTGGAGTTACTTTTAACCAAGACTGATATGTTGCGCTCATTTCAATAGGGTCACTTACTTTTTGCATTAAATCAAGCATATTTGATTTAAAATCAAGAGTCTTATTTAATGATTCATCAATCTTTCTTTCAATTTTAGATTTAAAAATTCGTATAGTTGGATTTACTAAGTAGGTTATAGAAACCAATTTTCCTGCAATTGTGATTGTCGGACTTTCTTGCCAATCGATATTTTCTAATGATGTAATGGTGGTCACTTTCCAATTGCTCATTTTTACATCACTTAAAAGGGTTACGGTTCCGTTTAAGTTAAACTCTCTAATGTCATAAAGGTTCATTCCTAAAGCGTCTGTACCATATTTTACTTTTGCCCAAATTTTGAGTGGAACAATGGTTTTTAGTTTGTTATTTTCTTCAGAAATTAATATAGGGGCACTTTTCCAAATTTTCATTTGCGTTTTGTCGTCTTCCAGATCATTGTCTTCATAAATCAATCCATTTAATGATTTGTTAGTTTGAGTTTCTATATCTTTTAATGATAAGTTAACAGGGAAACTAATGTATGAAGAAGTAATAGGATATTTTATAGGTAAAGCTTCGTCTGGCTCAGGCTTCATCAACTCGATTTTTTGAGAGCTCGAGCAGCTATTAAATAAAAATCCTATCAAACTGAAGGCCATAGCAAAAAAATATCTTTTCATAACAATATGTTGGTCAGCAAATGTAAATTATTTTCTAAAAAATATTATTTGAAAAATGTAACAAAAAAGAAAATCAGATGTCTTACTATGAAAAATTATGTAAGATTTAATTGTTAAACAATTAAATTTGAAACACATTTTCAAATACAAATGAAACAAATTAAAATTAGTGGTTTATTTATAATACTTTTTATGTCACTTCTGTCTTTTGGTCAAGAAAAAAAGTGGACATTAGAGGAATGTGTAGACTACGCTATTAAAAACAATATTTCGATAAAGCAAACTGCTTTAGATAATCAAACGTCTAGAGTAAGCAAAAGTGACGCGATTGGTAACTTTTTACCAACCATTAATGGACAAGCTTCTCATTCTTGGAATATTGGTTTAAACCAGAATATAACTACAGGTTTGTTAGAAAATCAAACAACTCAGTTTACTTCTGCGGGACTAAATATCAATGTTGATATTTACAAGGGTTTACAAAACCAAAACCAGCTTAGAAAAGCTAATCTTTCGATAATTGCTTCACAGTATCAGTTGACGAAAATGCAGGAAGATATTTCTCTAAATGTAGTTAATGCCTATTTGCAAATCGTATTCAACAAAGAAAGTGTAAAAGTTCAGCAAGAACAATTAGCATATGATAACAAACAGTTAGAAAAAACAACAGAACTTGTTGAGGCAGGAGTTATCCCTAAAGGTGATTTGTTGGATGTTAAAGCGACTGTGGCAACAGATAATCAAAGATTAATTGCAGCTGAAAATTCATTGTTGATTTCTAAATTAAGTTTAGCTCAGTTATTACAACTTAAAGATTTTGTGACTTTTGATATAGCTGATGGTGATGTGGTTATTCCAGAAAGCGGAATTTTACTTCAAGATCCTAAAGCAATTTATGATAAAGCAAAAGAATTACGTACAGAGTTGAAAATTGCTCAAACCAATGTGTCAATTGCTGAGAAAGATGTAAAAATTGCACGTGCTGCATATCAACCATCATTAACCGGATTTTATAGTTTTAATACTAGAGCAGCTTATTCTGATAGAGTTGTTGGTATTGTTCCAAATGCTTCAAATCCAACATCTGTAATTGGATATGTAGATGGAACTGGTCAGCAGGTTGTGCAGCCAAATTTTTCTCCAATTTTAGGAAAACCTGATGCTGTTTTTAATCAGTTTAGTGATAATAAAGGTCAAAATTTTGGATTATCATTACAGGTACCAATATTTAACGGTTTTGCAGCAAGGAATAATGTTTCAAGATCAAAAATTGCATTAGAACGTTCAAAAATTGCACTACAACAATCTGAAGTTGATTTAGAAAGAACAGTTTATACAGCTTATACAGATACAAAAGGAGCTCAAAAATCGTACGAAGCTGCTATAGTGTCATTTGAGGCAAGACAAAAGGCATTAGAATATGCAAAAGAAAGATATGAAGTGGGGCTAATGAATGTATTCGATTATAATCAAGCGCAAAATATGTTTATCACAGCTCAATCTGAAGTGTTAAGAACAAAATACGACTATATTTTTAGAACAAAAATTTTAGAATTCTATTTCGGTATTCCGATTTTTACAAAACAATAATATCATGACAAAAAAGACAAAATATATACTACTTGGTGGAACTGTTTTATTAATAGTTGCTTTGCTTGGGTTAAGTAAAAGCGGTGTTATTGGTAATAAAAAGAAAGGCACTGAGGTTGAAGTTGTGAATGTTGAAAACCGAACTATTGTAGAAACCGTTTCAGCTACAGGTAAAATTCAGCCAGAGGTAGAAGTTAAAATATCATCTGAAGTTTCTGGAGAAATCATTGCTTTACCAGTAAAAGAAGGACAAATAGTTAAAAAAGGAGATTTATTGGTTAGAGTTAATCCTGAACTATATGTTTCTGGGTTGAAAAGATCAAAATCAGGCTTATCTAATACTAAAGCAGGATTAAGTCAAGCTGACGCACAGTTTAAAGAAGCAAAATCTAATTACGAACGTAATAAAAAACTTTTTGATAAAGGTGTAATTTCTCGTTCAGAATGGGAAAAATCTGTTGCAACATTCGAAGGTGCTCAAGCCGCAAAACAAGCTGCATATTATAATGTAGAAAGCGCATCTGCAACGGTAAGCGAATCTAAAGAAAATTTAGGTAAAACAGCTATTTATGCTCCAGTTGATGGAACTATTTCAAAACTTGATGTTGAGTTAGGTGAAAGAGTTTTAGGAACTCAACAAATGGCAGGTACCGAGATGATGAGGGTTGCAAACCTTAATAATATGGAAGTTGAAGTTGATGTTAATGAAAACGATATTGTAAAAATTGAAATAGGAGATTCTGCTAAAGTTGAAGTAGATGCTTACTTGAAAAAAGAATTTAAA
>CBFHBH010000174.1:0-5445 GCA_965653735.1 uncultured Flavobacterium sp.
TGTGAGTAAGGATGTTTCTTCTGGAAATGTAATAGTAGGAAACTTTGAAATAAATAAAACGGTAGATAAGAAATGGATTCTTTTTAGAAATAAGATTTTAAAAAGAATATTGACAAATAAAAAAATACAGTCCTTATTATATGTAAAATGGGGATTGCCAAAAGATTGTGTTAAAAATTTTTAGATGGAAGTTGAATATTCAATAGTTATTACAACAAAAAATAGAATTGAAGATTTAAAAATTACGCTTCAAAACTTAGAAAATTTATTATCACGTGAAGAAGTTGAATGTTTGATTTACGACGATGCTTCTACTGATGGAACTTTTGAATATGTAAAAGAAAACTATCCTAAAATCATTTTACTGAAAAATAATGAATCATTAGGATTAATACATAATCGAAATGTTTTACTTAAAAAATCTTTGGGGAAATATGCTGTTTCATTAGATGATGATGCTCATTTTTTATCTGAAAATGTACTAGAAAATATAGAAAAGCATTTTAAAAATAATCCGAAGTGTGGCGTTATTGCTTGTAGAATTTTTTGGAGTAAAAATAAACCAACTCAAACCGGAACAACTCAAAAAAAACAAAGGGTTCAAGGATTTGTTGGTTGCGGTCATGTTTGGAATTTAAAGGCATGGAAAGAAATCCCTAATTACCCAGAATGGTTTATTTTTTATGGTGAAGAAGATTTTGCGGCATATCATCTTTTTTTGAAAAAATGGGAAGTGCATTATGTTCCTGAATTACTTGTACAGCATAGAGTAGATAATAAAAGCAGACAAAAAAATGAAGATTATTCAATAAGATTAAGACGGTCGCTCCGTGCGGGATGGTATCTTTATTGTATGTTTTTGCCTTGGAAGTTAGTGCCCCAAAAAATAGCTTATTCCATGTATTGCCAACTACGTTTTAAAATTTTAAAAGGGGATACAAATGCTCTTAAGGCTTTTTTAGGTAGTTTGTGGGATTTAGCACGGAATTTTAAAAGAATTATTAAAAATAGAACGAGTTATAATTTATCGCAATACAAGGAATTTTGTAACTTGCCTCAAACTAAAATTTATTGGAAACCAGACGATGAATAAACCTTTTGAAATATTTGAAAATAGAGGGATTTTTGCTAATGCAATGCTAGATAAATATTTTTCTTTAGCACCTACTGATGTAGTCAGTGATATAGGCGCCGGTTTTGGTTTTATGAAAACCAAAATTGAAGATTTAAAGGGGTTTTGGCAACCTTTTGATTATGTAAGGAAAATTGAAGAATCAACCATTTGGGATTTAAACTATCCTGTTCCTAGTGAAGCAAAAAAGGCAGGGGTAGTAGTTTTTCTTGAAGTTTTAGAACATTTAGCAAATCCTTTGTTAGGAATTCAAAATATAGCCAACCATATGGAAAAGGGGGGATATTTAATTTTGTCAATACCTAACCCTCAATCAAGTAAAAATAGAATAAACTTATTACTTAAAGGAAGTTTATATGCCTTTCAGAAAAAGCATCTTATAGAGCATCATGTTTTTACTCCATGGGAACATATTGTGGTATTTTTTCTTGAAAACTCAGGATTTGAGATTTTAGAGTACGCAGCTGTAGATACAGGAATGCAAAAAGACAAGCCTAAAAGTATTAAAGGAAGAATAAAGAAAGCCATAGAAGGTTTTATAGAAAAGAGAGACCCTAAAGCGATAGGAGCTAGTTATGGTCTTGTTGCAAGAAAACTTTAAATTTTTGAAAAAAAATAATTCACATACTATAGCAATTATACCTGCACGGGGAGGCTCCAAAAGACTGCTTGGAAAAAACATCATGCTTTTTGGGGATTTACCACTACTTACTCATAGTATTTTATGTGCAAAAAAACAGAATTTTATAGATGAAGTCTATGTCTCTACTGATGATGAAGCGATAAAAGAAGTTGCTTTAAAGTTCGGAGCGTTAGTAGTCGACAGACCATCAGATATTTCAGGCGATTTAGAACCAACAGTTTCAGCTTTAAAACATGTTTTGCAATGTATTGATTCGAATGTGGAAAATGTATTTCTTTTACAGCCCACAAATCCGTTGCGTCCTGAAAATTTATTAGAAGACGCATTTTCAGCTTTTCAAGAAGGAAATCATGATAGTCTTTTTACTGTGAGTCAAAATCATCAAAAATTAGGAAAAATCATCGAAGATAAATTTATTCCTTTTAATTATGAAATAGGTCAGCGAAGTCAAGATTTGGACCCTTTGTATTTTGAAAACGGATTACTTTATATCACTAAAGCAGAATTAATTTTAAATAATAATATTATTAGTGAAAATGCTTATCCAATGATAGTTAATCATCCTTTTGCTAATGTAGATATAGATACGCAAGAAGACTTTGACTACGCTGAATATTTATTTAATAAACATATAAAACATAATTCATAACTCAAACTATGAATCCATATATAGAAATTGCAGGGCGCAAAGTAGGCTCTGATTATCCACCTTTGGTTATTGCTGAAATAGGTATAAACCATGAAGGTTCATTGCAAGTTGCCAAAGAAATGGTTGATGCTGCTAAAAGAGCAGGTGTTGAGGTTGTAAAACACCAAACGCATATAGTTGCCGATGAAATGAGTGGTGCTGCCAAGAAAGTAATTCCAGGAAATGCAGATGTTTCTATTTACGAAATCATGGAACGTTGTGCTTTAAATGAAGAAGAAGAACTGGAATTGAAAAATTATGTAGAAAGTAATGGGATGATTTTTATATCAACCCCTTTCTCACGTGCAGCAGCTGAAAGATTAAAGAAGTTTGATATACCGGCATATAAGATAGGTTCTGGAGAGTGCAATAATTACCCTTTATTGGAACATATTGCTTCTTTTGGAAAACCAGTTATCCTGAGTACTGGAATGAATACTATTGATAGTATACAAAAAGCAGTAGCTATTTTTGATAAACATAATGTTCCAGTGGCTTTATTGCACACTACTAACTTGTACCCAACACCCATACATTTAGTTCGTTTTGGTGCTATGATGGAAATGCATGAGGCCTTTCCTGATAAAGTTTTTGGATTGTCAGATCATACATTAAATAACAATGCCTGTTTAGGTGCCGTGGCTTTAGGAGGATCTATTTTAGAGAGACATTTTACAGACCACATGCAACGTACAGGCCCGGATATTGTTTGTAGTATGGATGAGCAAGCCTGTCAGGAACTTATTATTGGCAGTAAAGAAATGGCTCAAATGAGAGGAGGAACTAAAAAACCTGCAGATGAAGAACAAGTGACTATAGATTTTGCTTTTGCTACGGTTTGTACAATAAAACCAATTTTAAAAGGAGAAGTTTTGACTAGAGATAATATCTGGGTGAAGAGACCTGGAACTGGAAAAATATTAGCAGAACATTTTGAGAGTTTATTAGGGAAAAAAGCTTTACGCGATATTGAAAATGATGAGCAATTAGATTGGAGCGATTTTAATTAATATGAGAAAAATTGTATTTCTAACAGGTACTCGTGCTGATTTTGGAAAAATTAAAAGTCTGATACAGACACTTGAAAATGATGAGGATTTTGAAGTGTTTGTATTTGTAACGGGAATGCATTTGCAAAAAGAGTATGGTTATACTTTGTTAGAAATTGAAAGATGTGGGTTTTTAAATGTGCATACGTTTGAAAATCATACACATGAAACAACCATGGATTTAACTTTGGCAAAAACAATTGAAGGATTGTCTGCTTATGTTAAAGAATGTAATCCTGACATGATTGTGATTCATGGCGATAGAGTAGAAGCCTTAGCAGGTGCAATTGTAGGTTCTTTAAATAATATTTTGGTTTCCCATATTGAGGGTGGTGAAGTATCTGGTACTATTGATGAGTTAATTCGGCATTCGACAAGTAAAATGAGCCATATTCACTTTGTGTCAAATAATCAGGCAAAAAACCGATTAATTCAAATGGGTGAACTAGAGCAATCAATATTCACAATTGGATCACCAGATGTAGATATAATGTTTTCTGATAATCTGCCTGACTTGCAAACTGCCAAGAAATACTACGAAATTACTTTCGACAAATACGCAATTGCTATGTTTCACCCTGTTACAACAGAGGCAAAATATATGCAGCAGTATACAAATGATTTTGTAGAAGCTCTATTGGAAGATTCACATAACTATGTGGTAATTTATCCAAATAATGACCTAGGAAGTCAGACAATTTTGAAAGCCTATGAAAAATTGAAAGATAATACGCGTTTTAGAATATTTCCATCCTTACGTTTTGAATATTTTCTTACACTTTTAAAAAAATCTCAATTTATAATTGGTAATAGTAGTGCTGGAATTCGAGAAGCTCCATATTATGGTTTACCTATAATTAACATAGGTACCAGACAACAAAACCGTGCTTTACACGCTGATATAATTAATGTAAGTTATAATAAGCAAAGTATTTGTGATGCACTCAAAATAATTGATACTCATAAAGTGAAGATAACTGATGGTGATTTTGGAAAGGGAAACAGTGCCGAATTGTTTTTACAATCACTTAAAAAAAGCGATATTTGGCAACTAAATCATCAAAAACAGTTTAGGGATATATAATGCTTTTTAATTCAATTTCGTATTTAATTTTTCTACCAATTATTTTTATTATGTATTGGTGGAGTAATAATAAATCCTTAAAACTTCAAAACGGATTACTTTTACTAGCAAGCTATTTTTTTTATGCGTGTTGGGACTGGCGCTTTTTGTTTTTACTGATTTTCTCAACAGGTTTAGATTATTTTACAGGACTAAAAATGTATGATGCTCTAAATGAAAGGAGTAAAAAAAAATGGTTTTGGCTTAGCATAATTATTAACGTAGGTTTTTTAGGCGTATTTAAATATTATAATTTTTTTGCTGAATCTTTATCTGATTTTTTATCTGTTTTTGGTATTGAAAATAGTTTTTGGACATTGCAAGTTATTTTGCCAGTTGGCATTTCTTTTTATACTTTTCATGGACTATCTTATGTGATAGATATTTATAAGAACAGAATTGAGCCAGAAAGAAATATAATTGACTATTCTCTTTTTGTAAGTTATTTTCCTTTATTAGTTGCGGGTCCTATAGAAAGAGCAACACATTTGTTACCGCAAATTAAAGAGAAAAGAATATTTAATAATAGTAAAGCAATAGATGGTTTGCATCAAATAATATGGGGACTATTTAAAAAAATAGTCATCGCAGATAGTTGTGCAATTTACGCTAATGAAATTTTTGATAATTATGAAAATGCCAATTCTTTAACTTTGTTAATGGGTGCTTTGTACTTTACTTTTCAGATTTATGGGGATTTTAGTGGTTATTCAGATATAGCATTAGGTACTTCCAAGCTCTTTGGAATAGAATTGCTTAGAAATTTTAATTATCCTTGTTCTGTTTTCATCAGTAACATAGATATTTCCT
>CBFHBH010000175.1:0-5428 GCA_965653735.1 uncultured Flavobacterium sp.
TATGTTCAACGATGGTGATACTATCTATGTGGAACCATGGAGAAGTAAAGCTTTCCCTGTAATTAAAGACTTAGTAGTTGACAGAAGTGCTTTCGATAGAATTCAACAAGCAGGAGGTTTCGTTTCGGTAAATACTTCAGGTAACACAATTGATGCTAATACAATTCCTGTTCCTAAAGCAGATGCTGATAAAGCGTTTGAAGCGGCAGCTTGTATTGGATGTGGTGCTTGTGTGGCAACTTGTAAAAACGGTTCTGCTATGTTATTTGTAGGAGCAAAAGTTTCTCAGTATGCTTTATTACCACAAGGTAGAGTAGAAGCTACTGATCGTGTGTTAAACATGGTTCGTCAAATGGATGAAGAAGGATTTGGAAACTGTACTAATACAGGTGCATGTGAAATAGAATGTCCTAAAGGAATATCTTTAGAAAACATTGCTCGTATGAACAGAGAATATTTAAAAGCAAGTCTTGTAAAATAATTCAAAAGCGCCTTTGGGCGCTTTTTTTATGGCTTGATTTTTGTTAACTTAACACAAAAAATCTAACAGATGAAAAGGATATATTTAGCTTGCTTGTTATTGGTAGCAGCAATTGGTTTTTCTCAAACAGATGAAGAGAAAGCCGAAAAGAAAAAACAAATTGAAGCAGAAAAAGCATCATTGCCTAAACCATATCATGAAATGGAAGAAGCTGATGCTAAAGTGAAAGAACTTCTAGTACAAGCAAAAGCAGAGAATAAAAATATTATGATTCAGGTTGGAGGGAATTGGTGTGTTTGGTGTTTACGTTTAAATGACTTTATCCAAAAAACAGATGAATTAAAAAGCATAGTTGATAACAATTATATCTACTACCATTTAAATTGGTCTCCAAAAAACAAGAACGAAAAATTCTTCGCGAAATATGGTAATCCTGGAGAGAAACAGGGATATCCAATTTTTATGGTTTTAAATAAAAAAGGAAAACTAATCCATGTGCAAGAAACAGGTTCTTTAGAAGAAGGGAAAGGATATGGTAAAGATAAAGTAAAAGCATTCTTTGAAGCATGGAAAGCTAAAAGCTAAAACTTCTACATTAAATTTATTTTAAAAAACGCATTCAAACTAATGAATGCGTTTTTTTATCTTTGAAAAAACAACACACTAATGAACTCAACCAGATTTTACTTTTTAATTCTTTTCTTTTCACAAATTGTTTTTTCGCAAGATTTTGCAAAGCATGTTAATCCGTTTATTGGAACGGATGGTCATGGACATACTTTTCCCGGAGCTACTTTGCCTTATGGGATGGTCCAGCTTTCGCCAGATACTAGAGTAGATGGTAGTTGGGATGGTTGCTCAGGTTATCATTATTCAGATAAAATTATTTATGGATTTTCACATACGCATTTGAACGGAACTGGTTGTTCAGATTATGGCGATATTATGTTGATGCCATCGATGGGGAAGATTCTTTTGGAGAAGGAACAATATGCTTCATCATTCTCTCATGTTAATGAAAAAGCTTCCGCTGGATTTTACAAAGTAAAATTAGATAGGAATAATATTGATGTTAGATTAACTGCTTCTACCCGTGTTGGTTTTCATGAATATACTTTTAATAATGATGGTGAGGCCGATATTGTGATGGATTTAAACCACCGTGATAAGTTACTTTATGGAGAAGTGAAAGTAATAAATGATAAGACAATAGAAGTTTTCCGAAGAAGCGAAGCTTGGGCTAAAGATCAGTATATCTATGCTAGAATAGAGTTCAATGTGCCTGTAAAAGTAAGTGGCTATGGAAACGAAAAGAATGAAACAAAATACTTTTCAGGTACTAAAGTGGTTATTAAAGCATCCAGAAATGTTAAAAAAGGAGAAAAAATTTTAGTTAAAGTAGCTCTTTCACCTACAAGTTATGATGGTACAAAATTGAACATGTCTGAAATCAAACATTGGGATTTTGAAAGAGTTAAAAAAGATGCGGAAATTGCTTGGAATAAAGAATTGTCTAAAATTGAAGTAACTTCAAACGACAAGGATAAACTAGCTGTTTTTTATACTGCGCTTTACCATACCATGGTTCAGCCTAATATAGCCGAAGATTTGGATGGAAAATACCGTGGACGCGACAACAAAATACACATGGCAGATACGTTTGATTATTACTCGGTGTTTTCATTATGGGACACATTCCGTGGAGCGCATCCTTTGTATACTTTAATCGATAAAAAAAGAACTTCAGATTACATTAATACCTTTTTAAAACAATATGAGCAGGGCGGAAGATTACCTGTTTGGGAATTGGCCTCAAACGAAACCGATTGTATGATTGGATATCATTCAGTTTCTGTAATTGCTGATGCTATGGTAAAAGGCATTAAAGGTTTCGATTATGAAAAGGCTTTTGAAGCTTCGAGACATTCTGCAATGTTGGATCATTTAGGTTTGGATGCCTATAAGAAGAATGGCTTTATTTCGATGGATGACGAACATGAAAGTGTTTCTAAAACCGTAGAATATGCCTACGACGATTGGTGTATTGCACAAATGGCTAAAATTTTAAATAAAAAGGAAGATTTTGCCTATTTCATGAAGCGTTCACAAAGCTGGAAAAATATTTTTGATTGGAAAACTGGGTTTATGCGACCTAAGAAAAATGGAGGCTGGGACAAACCTTTTGATCCTCGAGAAGTGAATAATAATTACACCGAAGGAAATTCATGGCAATACTCCTTTTTTGTACCACAAGATATTCAAGGTTTGATTGTAGCGCATGGTGGAAAAGAAAAATTTGAAGCTAAGTTAGATGAAATGTTCAACAGCGAAAGTAAAACCACGGGTCGAGAACAGGTCGATGTTACTGGATTAATTGGACAGTACGCACACGGGAACGAACCAAGTCATCACATGGCGTATTTGTACAACTATATTGGCAAACCAGAAAAGACAAAAGAAAAAATACATTACATCTTAAACAACTTTTACAAAAACGCTCCAGATGGGTTAATAGGTAATGAAGACTGTGGCCAAATGAGCGCTTGGTATGTCTTGAGTAGTATTGGGAAATATAAAGTAACACCTGGGGGTAATGTTTGGCAAAGTGTAAGTCCTTTTTTTGAAAATGTAAAAATCAATGTTAAAGATTTTGATTGGGCAGAAATCGGTAAAAATGATGTAGGAGAAGCTGTTACCGAAGTTTCTAAAGTACTTCCTGCTCCAGTTATAAAGGCAGCAAGTAAAGCTTTTAAAGATAAATTAGATGTGTCATTTGATTCTTATGATAAAGAAGCACAATTTTTCTTTAGTACCAATAACTCTGAATTTAAAAAGTTTGATAAAAAATTAATTTTAAATGAATCAGCTAAAATCAAATTCTTTTCTTCTAATGGTTCTGAAAAAAGAAGCGATACTATTTCTGCTGAATTCTTCAAAAAACCCAACAACTATACTATCAATATTAAATCAAAATACAATCCGCAATATCATGCTGGAGGAGCTGAAGGATTATTAGATGGAATTTTTGGTTCTGAAAATTGGAGAAAAGGAGATTGGCAGGGCTATCAAAGTCAGGATTTTGAATGTGTAATTGATAGACAAGCAAGTTTACCTGTAAATAGTATAAGTGCCAACTTTTTACAAGATCAGCGTTCATGGATTTTAATGCCAACACAAGTGGAATTCTACGTATCCAATGATAATGTCAATTTCGAATTGGTTGACAAAATAAGTAATGATATAGATCCTAAAATTGATAAGAATATTTTAAAATCTTATGATAGTACTAAAAAAGTAGCTTCAGCTAGATATGTTAAAGTGAGAGCTAAAAACTTTGGCAAATTGCCAGAGTGGCACCAAGGTGCGGGCGGAGATGCATTTATTTTTATTGATGAAATAACAATTAAATAATTTATGAAGACAGCAATCATTCAATCCGATATAGTTTGGGAAAACCCAAATGCCAATCGCCTTCATTTCGAAGAAAAAATCAATTCAATCAAAGAGGTTGTTGATTTAATTGTATTGCCTGAAATGTTTTCAACAGGGTTCACCATGAATCCTTCGGTGGTTGCAGAAAACATGGATGGAGAAACTGTTTTATGGATGGTCTCATTAGCCAAAAAGGAAAATGTTGCCATAACAGGAAGCGTTGTTATCAAGGAGAATGATAATTATTATAACCGTATGCTTTTTGTTTTTCCTGATGGAAAAATCCAAAAGTATGATAAAAGACATTTATTTTCTTTGGCAAAAGAAGAGGCAGTTTTCACTTCTGGAAGCGAAAAAGTAATAGTGGAGTATAAAGACTGGAAAATCTGCCTGCAAATATGCTATGATTTACGTTTTCCTGTTTTTGCCCGTAATGTCGAAGATTATGACATGCTAATTTATGTAGCAAGTTGGCCAAAACCTCGTATTAATGCTTGGGACATTTTATTAAGGGCTAGAGCTGTTGAAAACCTGTCGTATGTGATTGGTGTGAACCGTATTGGAACTGATGGAAGCCAATTGGAATATGTTGGTCATTCACAAGCAGTAGATTATTTAGGAAATTATGTTGTTGAGCCTTTAGAAAATGAATCAGTTAAAACCTTTTCTTTCAATAAAAATGAAATGCTTGAAACACGTAAAAAGTTGAATTTCTTGAATGACAAGGATAAGTTTCAATTACTTCCCTAAATCCACATCTTGATTTACGTCCCAGTTAGCTCTTACGTCAATTTCTGTTGAATAATGAAAAACTTCTTCAGGTTGACGTTTTTCTAAATAACTACCTGTGTCACGCTCCTTGTTTTTGTTTTCATCATAGATAATTCGTAACGAATATTTTTGTGGCTCAATGAGGTTAAACTCAACTATCGGATCGTTTTCACTGTATTGTGATGCTAAAATTTTTCCTTTACTATCTGTTAATTCGATAACTATTGGAAACGATTTTACATTTTTTAAATTCAGTTTTAAGTTTCCATAATCTGAATAACTACGTGTTGAAAATGAAAATTTTAGACTGTCATTTTTTTGGCCTAGATAATCTTCAAGAGCATCAGGTAACATTTTGAAAGTGTATCTTTCGTTTTCCTCTTTTTGGAAAAGGATTTCAAAATTGTGATTAAATTCATCGTAATTTGTTTTGAAATCTACTTTTGACGAGTCTTTTTTAGTTAAGCTCATTTTAGAAAAATCAAATTTTTCTAGTGGGGTATTTGTTTTTAGGGTAAAAGTTTCATTAAAGTTTAAACTTCCTCTTTGTTTAGCAATAATGCTTAAAGTATCTTGTTTTTGATTCTTCAGCTTTAAAACGAAATCTTTTTTCAGCTCTTTATTTTCTAATTGTAAATTAATAGAATCGTTTTTTATGACTGGAAGCCAAATTTGTAACGAATCTTTCTCAGGGAACTTAGTTACTTTTATTGGTAATGGCTTCCCTTTATGAATAGCAGTAAG
>CBFHBH010000176.1:0-5418 GCA_965653735.1 uncultured Flavobacterium sp.
ACAACAGAAAGTGCTCCGACTACTGAAAAATCCTCTAAAATTACACCTGGAAGTATATAACTTCCTGTTGCAATCCAACAACAGTCATTTATTTTTATGGGTTTTGTAGTTAATTCAAATTGAGACGATTCTAACGAATGGCTTCCTGTTATTAGAGAAACGTCTTTACCAATACAACATTTATCTCCAATCTCAATTGTATTTAAACAATATATCCATGAATTTTCTCCCAAACTGGAAAGATGTCCCATTTTTAAATTCCATGGCAATTCTATTTTTGCTGTTCTGTTAATGTTAACTGTATCTGCTAATTTTGCTCCAAAGATAAATTCTAATTTTAGTTTTTAAACTAAAAGGTGTTGTTTGAACGGGATTAAAATCATTTTTAGTCATAAAACAACTCTTTTTTTAATAAACTTAGCAGGATTTCCACCTACGATTGTCCAATCTTCGACGTTCTTAAAAACTGCAGCTCTTGCTCCAACAACAGCACCTTCACCTATTGTTGTGTTTGTTATAATAAACGTTTCTGCTGCAATCCAAGTAAAATCCTTGATAATAATTATTCCTGCAACGAACGGAGTATTTATTGAATTTGTTTCATGGGTTGCACTACATAAATAAGTCCTTTGCGAAACTGTTACTTTATCTCCTATAATAGTTTTACCAAAATGAAATTTTACTTCTGGACCTATACACGTTTCGCTTCCAATTATAATATTTTTAGGAGATGGGATATAAGCACTTGAATAAACAACACTTCCCCTCCCTATCTTAGCCCCAAAACATCTTAACAAAAAAACTCTCCATCTATTAAAAAAAGGCAAAGAAAAAGGTTTAAACAAAAACAAAGAAACGATTCTCCAAATCAAACGATATAATTTATCAGATTTTGGAATAGTATCAATATATTTTGGAATTTCCATTAAATATCCTTTAAAGTTTGAATAAATTTATCTACACATATTTTAATATCAAATTTACTTTGATAGGTTTCAAAAGCGCAAGCTCCTTTGGCAATTAACTCCTCTCCTGATATCCCTGAAATATCCAGTAACACATTTTTAATACTGTTTTCTTCCTTTAAATCTACAATCCTTCCACCGCCTCCTGCATCAATTTCTTTCCAAATATTAATACCTTTAGTAATCAAAACCGGCTTTTTACAAGCCATAGCTTCAACAATAGCAATTCCAAAATTTTCCTGATGGCTTGGCAGTAAATAGGCTTCGGAATTATAAAAAGCACCCCATTTTGCATCTCCGCTCAGCATTCCGGGAAAATGAATCTTAGGATTATCTAAGACCGAACTCATTATTGTTTCTGCATATGCACTTTTATTTGGACCTGCAATTACTAAATGAGGTAGATCAACATTTTCCAAAGACAAAGCGTTATATGCTTCTATCAATAAATCAACACCTTTTTTTTCGTGAATACGGCTCAAAAAGAGTAAATATTTTTTGCCTTCAACAGTTGGACATTTTTTATAAAAAGCTAATGCAAAATCAGCATTCCTTTGCGGAGGTAATTGAACACCATACCCTACATTATATACTTTTTTAGGTTTATAACTTCTAAAGGTGGTAGCTGCTAATCTCATTTCCTCTTCGCAGGTGTAAAAAACAGCAGCTGCGTTATTTATACATTTATTTTCTATAAAATTCCACATTAGTTCATTTCGTAATGCTTTCCATTTTCTTTCTGGTGCTTTTTGAAAATAAGGATCCATCATACCATGAGGCATAATGATTACTTTTGGTATGTCGCGGTTATGTTTTTTAAGTAATTTAATCGTTTTATAGACTGCATAATTATGATATTGCCAAAGTCCATGAACAATTACAAAATCATATTTTACAATATTAACTTCTAGCCATTTTAACAATTCTGGTTGATATTGGTAAGATGTTTTTCCTATTCCTACTTTATAAATAGTAAAATTATCTATAATGGGATAACTACTATTAGCATCATCCATACAAACGACATCAGTAGTAATTCCTTTTTCTTGAAAATAAGGTATGGCATTTCGAATCCCCTGACAAGGCCCTCCATTACTGGGATGCATTGAAGAAATAATAAGTTGAATTCGTATATGAAAACATTTCTTACTGTGATAGCGAAACAAGTTCTTCCGCAAACTTTTTATAATTAGCACTGGCAGAATAATTTGTCTGCCAATAATTTCTAACTTCCATTCTGTCTTTAGGGTTATCGAACATTTCTTTTAAATAATCAGAAACAATATCATCATTGAGTTCCAAATCTATTAAAAGTCCTGTTTTTTCATTAACAATTTCAGAAACTCCTCCAACATCTGTTGCCAATATAGGAATACCAAATGATATAGCCTCCATTATTGAAACTGGTATTCCTTCTGAGGAACTTAAATTCATTAATAAATCTACCGGATTATTTGAATAAAATTCAAAAATATTATTATTACTTACTCTTCCATGAAAAACAGACTTTAAATTTTCTGCACCCTCATTATATAGATATTTTTTAATATCTGGTAACATGTCCCCATCTCCAAAGTGATTCCAAACAATTTCAATATCTGTATTTTTTTTAGAAAACTTATTTATTACCCTTGCAATTATATCAACATTTTTAACTGTGATAACGTTAGAAACTGAAACTATTGAAAATTTATTAAAGGAAGAACTTTTAGCTACAAAATTATTATCCATTACGCCTAATTTTGATACGCTTATATTATTAATATTATATTTATTTTTTAAATTTAGACTTTATTTAATATGGAATATAAATTTTCTTATTAATCAAATTTGCAAACTAGAGAAAAATAAATTTATTTTCCATTAGATGTTATTTTATTTTTTAAATAATCATATCCATTATCTGAAATTGAAAATATTCTTTTTATTGTATCAATACTAAACTTTCTACCAGGAAAAAAACCTAATTCTGAAACTTCTTCATATAAATCTCCTCTATGAACACGAGTGACAATCTTTCTGCCCGATTTATTATGTTTACAAAAAGAATCTACAAAAGCGCTATACCAATAAGAATAAATTAAGCAATTACTATTTTCAGAAATCAAAGTTGGAAACTTATTGCTGTAAATAGTATATGAAACTAAATATTTAAAAAATACTTTTGACTTTTTTAAACTCAAAATCTTTGAAAAATTAGTAGAGATCATTTTATAAAAATACAATGTCATAAGTGTTTTTAAACACCATTTAAATTTATTCTCGTAATCTTTACAAATTAAATCATTAACAAATACATTTGAAGGAAGTTCCCTTATATCAATTGAACTTGTTGAAGGATAAATTGTAATGCTTTTAAAATATTTACTTAAAATTAGAATTTCAGATTCTAAAAAAGTTTCACTTTTCCCATAAGGAAATTGTCTCGTAACAATTACTAAGTTTGACATTTCAAAACAATGTATTAATATAAGAATCTATATTCTTGCATTGAACCTTATAATTAAAGTTTAAATCGGCAGTAACCTTTCCGTTCATCCCAATGCTTTCATAATATTCTTTATTCTTTAGTACCTTGATAATATTTTCTCCTAAACATTCTGCGGTACTTTCTTCAAGAATAACAGCATTAAGACCATCTTTTAAATAATTCATATATTCCCCAACATTAGTAGCTAAAACAAGCTTACCTATAGACATATACTCACCTAATTTTGTAGGAAAACAAAAATTATTTTGAAGATTATCAGGCTTATTTATTAAACCTAACAAAGCATTCCGTTGATATTCTAAAACTTCTAAATCACTTAAGTATCCCAAAAACTTAATATTATCCTCTAATTGTAATTTTTTAATTGTCTCCTCAATTATTCCTCTATCAGCAGATGATTGTAAATTTCCTGTAAAAAAAAGATCAATCTGTTCATTATGATTATGCTTGACATAGTGAATGGCTTTTATTAACCCTATAACACCTTCTTTTTTATCACTTAATCCTCCTGTATGAATAATATATTTTTTTTGATTATCTACTTTATCATCAATCGCTTCAAGTCCCAAATCATTAGTAATTATTGGAACCTTTAATAAAACACAACTGTTCTTTTTAAATGTCTCTACCAAATTTTTTAAATTTTCTGAAATGACTACATATCCATCAAATAATTTAAAAATAATTTTTCTTTCAAACCAATACTTAAATTTTGAAGAAAAGACCAAAGGATGTTCGTTTAATTCATAAATAACTTTAGCTCCTCTTAATTTTGACAGAAGATAAATAGGTATTCTCCAATTATCTCTTACATCTATTAGAAAGACTAAATCAAATTTATTCCTTTTATTAAGAATGTATCTCATTAGTTTTAAGTAACCCAAAAAATCAAAGGCTCTTCTTAAAAAAAAAGATTTTGATCTTTCTGTTGATTTAGATAAATATTCAAAAGGCACACCTTCAAAATTTCCTGTAATTAATTCGTTCCTCTTACTTCCATTTTTTTCTATAGCGTGTGGAATCACAATTCTGACATCATTGTTTAATTCCTTCAAACCTTTTACATATAATTGAAGCCTCTTAGTCATTGCTAAACCATTTGGAAAGCCCCCTTTATAAATTACTAATATTTTCATTAAATATTATTTCTTTTATATTCAAAATATTTTTTTATATATCATTATATACTACTTAGTCACTTTAATAAATTCTAGTAATTTTTTCTCATCCATATTCAACATTTTAGTAGATAAACAAACGGAAATAGATATCCAGACTAAACAATATTTAATTGAAAAAGTAGGTTGTCCATATACAAACATATCAAACAAATATATCAGTAAGTACGACGCTAATCCTTTAACTAAAGAATTTTTAGATTTAAAAAAACCTAAATATACAGCGCGTAAAAGAATTAATAAAAATGTAATAAGATATATTAATCCTCCTTTCATAATCATATATAAAAAGCCATTTTCTATATTAGTCCTGTAATTAACTTCCCTGTAATCATCATTTGCAAAATTCCAATATTTCATAGGATCATAATAAGAACCATCTATTCCTCTTCCTACTAAATAATCTGAATAACCAAAATCTTTTATAAAAGCTTTAAATACATCTGAACGAGAGTCTTCATTAATACGATTAAAAATTTCAAAACTACTTTCGTTTACATTTCCTAAAAAGTAATAGATTAAATATCCACAACTAAAAATTGCAAATATCACTGCAATTATTTTAAACTCAAATCTAATTTTGTGATTTATAAAAACATTAATATTAAACCAAAACAAAATAAATAATGCAGCATTTACAACTACACTTCTTCTTCCATAGACAAGACCAATTATTAAAATAGTCAATACGATCAAAAAAGATAAAAAGACACTGGGGTATGGAGTTACTCAATTGTCAGCCCAGGAACTCACCCAGGCGCACACGACGAACATCACTAATGCG
>CBFHBH010000177.1:0-5385 GCA_965653735.1 uncultured Flavobacterium sp.
TTAGTAAATGTTAGTGCTAAAATATTGAACGCATCAACTCCTTGACTCATTAGGTTAGCAATACGTACTGTTAATACTCTTGTTTTTCCTGAACCAGCTCCAGCAATAACAATCATCGGCCCATCTTTTTGTAGTACTGGTGCCTGTTGTGCTTCGTTTAACTTACCAATTATCTCTTGAATCATACTCATAATCGAAAGTTCAAAAATACAGTTCCAAAAGTTGGATTACAATTATTTTTTTGAGTTTATTTGTATTTCGATAGAATTGATAATTTACAATTAAAAAAACAATGGATTACTCTAAAATATTTGAAATTGGCGCATACACTTTACCTTCAGTAATAACAGGAGCTGTAGCTTACTTCCTTTTTCAATCCTATTTTAAGAATGAGGAAAAACGCAGAAGGTATTTATTGATGAAAAACACTCAAAAAGATGCACTCCCTTTAAAACTTCAGGCATACGAGAGAATGTCAATTTTTTTAGAAAGAATTCATCCGTCAAAGTTATTAATAAGAGTAGCTCCATTTTCTTCTGATAAAAATCATTATGAAGCTTTTATTATAGAACATATCGAACAAGAATTTGAACATAACCTTGCACAACAAATTTACGTTTCTGATGAATGCTGGAATATTATTTTGACTGCAAAAAACACTATCATCCAAACTATTCGTAAAACAAATATGAGTGACAGGATTACAAGTGCTGATAAACTTCGTGAAGTCATTTTAAGTGACTTATTAGAAAACGAATCGCCAACAACACTTGCTCTAGCTTATTTGAAGAAAGAAGTTGGACAATTGATATAAATTAAAATCTCCTTAAAAGGAGATTTTTTTATTTTATTTCAGCCTTCAAAAAGTTCTGTTCTCTTTCTGGCAAACTAGGTAACAAAGTAGTAAATGCTTGCTTGAATTTTTCTTTCTTAAGCATTCCACGAATAGTATTTTTAGCAAAAGCCACAAACTGCCATTTGTGATGAGTAGTTGCATTAACTAATGAGGTCAACACTTTTTCATCTGTTGGATTTATTTGCAAAAGCATTTCTAGAGCATTTTTACGAACAGTTGCATCATATTGTGTCGAAGAATAATTTATTAACTCATTATAAAATTTTGGCTTTTCATCAGGTTTAAAGTTTTTATCCAAACAAGCATACAATAGCCAAATCGTTCTAAAGCTTTTATCATTATTGCCAATTATGTTTTCTGTAGAAGCTAAATATTTAGCTCGCTCATCAGGAAATTGATCACACAATTGTTGAAAAACAATTTCTTTGGTTACATACGAATTATCATTCAATAATGTCTCGTATTCGGCTTTAAATTCGACTGGAATTTGTTTAGTTGATTCAGCAATAGCTTGACGGATTTTTAAATCATTTGTCTTCATTGCTAATTGTAATAATTCTTTTTTCTGCTCGAAAGGGACATCTATTAATTGATAAATTATTTCTTGAGATAAAATATAATATTGTTTTGATTTTAAAATAGTTAAAAATATTTTTTTTTTGCTATCCAATGATTGTTTCTGCATTTTTTGCAATTCAAAATACTGCTTCATTACTTTATTTTTACTCATCAATCCTATTGCAGTTTGAGCATCAAAAGTTTTAGATTCCAACCATTCTCTTTTGAATTTATTTGCATCAAATTTTGGTGAAACTTTTTTAATTTCAGCTAAAAACTCATCGGTATCAACGGTCTTAAACTGATATTTTTTTAAATAATTCTTAACCGCTTTTTGAAAATTTTTAGTGCCAATTGATTCTCTTAAATAATGTAAAGCCCAAGCTCCTTTTTTGTAAAATGATAACGAACTTGCTTTTTCATTTAAAATTGGAATAGTATCATAATTTGAAGCTTTTTGAATTTCTTCAGCATTTTTAAATAATTCATACTGAAAGTGATTGTCTCCAAATAAGTTTTTCTCTGCTAATAAAGCATAATACGTTGCAAATCCTTCTTGTAACCAGTGATGTTTGCTTTCCTTTGCCGTAATCAAATCACCAAACCAATGATGTGCTAACTCATGAGCATTTACATTGATATAATTTTGATCATTGAAACCAATTTCATCAACCACAAAATCTTGAGAGAATAAAGTCGCCGTTGTATTTTCCATACCAGCATATAAAAAATCATGTACGGGGACTTGTTTGTAGATTTCCCAAGGATAATTATAACCAGTTTCTTTTTCAAGGAAATCAAAAATCTGCTTTGAATATTTATAAGTTGGTTCAAATTTATTAACATCATCAGACTTATAATACAATTCCAGTGGTATTTTCGATGATGAATATAAATTTCTAGAATCAAATTGTCCAATAGCCATCATCACCAAATAAGAAGACATTGGTTTTTGCATTTCGTACTTCCATACCTTAGCACTACCCTTTTCATTCATAGTAGCACTAATCAATTTTCCGTTAGAAACAACTTTATAAAAAGGATTAAAAGCTATTGATAGGTTAAAAATTACTTTTTCATTTACATCATCAAAACTTGGCAACCAATACGATGTATACTTCCCTTGTCCTTGTGTCCAGATTTGCTGCACTCCATTAGCAGAATCCCAACCAACAAAATACAAAGTCTGCTTGGGTTTGGCTGAATACAAAAACGTAACTGAGTTGTTTCCTTTTTGAAAACCTTGATACAAGCTTAAGTATTTACCATTGTTTTTAAAAGGAATTATATTTCCATTGATACTAACATCAGAAATATCCATGTTTTTAGCATCAATTTTAATTGTATCAATAGTTTGCTTTACTTCAAAATCGTATTGAACACTTCCAGAAATTAATTTTTCTGAAGGATACAAACTCACTTGGGCATTCATTTTAGTAAAATCAACCTTTTTGAATTGCTGTCCAAAAACAGTTATCGATAGTAATAGAAAAATATAACGCATATAACATTTTGTATGTCTCAAAAATAGTTGGATTTTCCGACTTTTTGTAAGTTTACGTTAAATTTTAAGATTTGAAACCAAAAGCCATTTTTAACTGGAGCAGCGGCAAAGATTCTGCCTTAGCATTATATAAAATATTACAATCCAACGAATATGAAATTTGTTCACTTTTAACCAGTGTAAACAGCCATTACAATCGAATTTCTATGCATGGGGTTCGTGCTGAATTACTTGAAGAACAGGCAAAAAGCATAGGTTTGCCATTACATAAAATGGAAATTCCTGAAATGCCTTCCATGGAAATCTATGAAGATATTATGAAAATCACTTTAAATAAGTTTAAAAGTGAAGGCGTGACACATTCTGTTTTTGGAGATATTTTTTTGGAAGATTTGCGAAAATACCGTGAAGAAAAATTACAACAACAAGGTTTTAAAGGGGTTTTTCCGCTGTGGAAAATTGATACTAAAGAATTAATCAAAGAGTTTTTAGATTTAGGTTTCAAAACCATTGTGACTTGCGTAAATGAAAAGAATTTAGACAAATCTTTTGTTGGTCGAATCATCGATGAACAATTCATAAAGGATTTACCTAGTGATGTAGATGTTTGCGGAGAAAACGGAGAATTTCATACTTTTACTTTTGATGGGCCAATTTTTTCAAAACCAATACAGTTTGAAAAAGGAGAAATAGTATATCGCAAATATGAAAAACCTAAAAGCACCGTTTCAAATTCAGCTTGTGACACTGATGACAGTGCATTTAATTATGGATTTTGGTATTGTGATTTAATTTCTAATTAAAATTTTATGAGTTTAATTAAAGAAACTAAAGAAGTAGCTAAAATATTAGATTTTCTAAATACAATAGGTCTTGCTGTGGTAGAAAAAAAATTACCAAATGATACATTTTTACCTGGTCTGTCAATTGGTGCAAATTGTTTAGAGATAGACTTTGAAAAGTTGCTTTATCCTGGCGATATTTTACATGAAGCAGGACATATTGCAGTAACTTCAAAAGAACAAAGAAATTTAATTGGCACAAAAGATATGCCAGAAGAATGGCCAACACAAGGAGATGAAATAGCAACAATGTTATGGTCGTTTGCAGCATTAAAACATTTAGATCTTCCTATAGATTTTGTATTTCACCCAGATGGCTATAAAAATCAGTCCGAATGGTTAATAGAAAACTATTCTAATGGAAATTATATGGGATTACCTCTTTTAGAATGGATGGGTTTAACTGTCAGCGAAACAAATGAAATGAAAAATGAAGTTACTTTTCCTAATATGAAAAAATGGTTAAGAGATTAATACTATGACAGAACTTATCAGACACATCCAGTTTCCTTTATATTTTGATACAAATCTTCTAAAAAATGACATCAATAAAGTTTTATCAACTAATTGGATTAAGCATTATAACACCAATGATTATGAAGGTGATTGGTCTTCTATTGCCTTAATGTCTCAAGGTGGTAAATCTGAAAATATTTATGCTTTACCATCAAACAATGATGAAGTAACATTTACAGAAATTTTAGATGCTTGCCAATATTTTAAAGAAGTAATCAATCAATTCAAGTTCCAAAAAACTTCAGTAAGACTTCTTCGTTTATCTGTTGGAGCCGAAATTAAACCTCACAAAGATTACTGCTTAGGTTACGAAGATGGTTGTTTTAGAATACACATTCCCGTTATTACAAATGATGAAGTTGAATTTATTCTTGATAACGAAAGACTAATAATGAAAGAAGGTGAATGTTGGTATATAAATGCCAATTTTACTCATTCTGTCGCTAATCGTGGAACCAACGATAGAATTCATTTAGTGATTGACGGAATAAGAAATGAATGGACTGATGAACTTTTTTTTAAAAATGCAAAAAAAGAAGGATTTGAAAAAAAAGTAATTCAAAACACTAAAGAAGAAAAGGAAAAAATAATTCAGGAATTAAGAAAAATGAACACTTCTGTTGCCGACAAACTAATTGCTGATTTGTTAAATGAAATAGATTAATTTTTTAAATGCAAAACAATCTCCTTGAAACCCCAATTGAATACCTAAAAGGTGTTGGTCCGCAGCGTGGTGAATTACTGCGTAAGGAATTGAGTATTCATAGATATGGAGATTTGATTAATTTATATCCTAATCGTTACATTGACCGGACACGATATTATAAAATAAATGAATTGCAACCTACAAATTCGAGTGAAGTTCAAATCGTTGGCAAGATCATTCACGTTAAAACAGTCGAATTTGGAAAAGGTAAAAAACGTTTAAGCGCCACATTTGTCGATGATACTGGCGAAATAGAATTAGTTTGGTTTCAAGGTATCAAATGGATTCGTGAAAGTCTGAAAATTAATAATCCTTATGTGGTCTTTGGGAAGACCCATATTTTCAACGCTCAATTTTCAATGCCACATCCTGAAATGGAATTATTAGAAGAACACAAAGCAAG
>CBFHBH010000178.1:0-5330 GCA_965653735.1 uncultured Flavobacterium sp.
TTTTGTTTTATCACTCCAAATGTTGGATTCTTCAAAAGGCTTGTCAAAAACAATCACAAAGTAATTTTTGAAATTATTGAGTTTTCCTCTAGTATAACGGGAACTATATCCTATAATTTTATTTTCTGAAGGAATTATTTTGATGTAAGAACCCCTGTCAAAGGCATCAATAACCATGTAGCCTTCGTTGGTTTTTGGAAAGGTGAAGCGAAAGGAAGCGGCTCTTTCTGTTGGTGTAAATTCTGTAGTAACATTATAATCGGCTAGGTATACACTATAGTAATAAGGTTTGGCAATTTCTGTTTTATGGCTCAACTGGCTCTTTCGTTTTCATCAAAAATAGGTTTTCCTACTATTGGCATTAATGAAAATTGACCATAGTCGTTCATCCATGGAGAAGGTTGATGGGTTTGTTTGAAACCTCTAATTTTTTGAGCATTGTATGTATATTGCCAGCCATCACCATTTTTTCCAGTTTGCGGAGTCCAAGCGTTCATCCCCCAAGGTAATGCAATTGATGGGTACGTGTTACCATTGCTTAACTCATAACTGCTGTCGGTTCCCATTAGGGGATTCACTAATTCAACAGGGTCAGTAACTTTGATAGTGTTTTGTGCTGAAACAAAAGTAAAAGATAGCAGAAAAAATAAGAGAATTATTCTTTTAAAAATACAAGAATCCATTTTTGTTGTGTTGTTTGGTTTACTTACAAATATAACTTTAAAAAAAGAATCCTGATATCAATTTGATATCAGGATTCTAATAATACTTTGCTTGATAATTATAGTTTTAACTTACTTGCTATTGCAGTAGGAACACCTTTTTTGTGTAACATGATAGCAGTCGCTTTATATTTTGCAAACTCTTTAGACATGTATAAATATCCTTTGTAGTCGTTTGTAGCTCCCCAAGAATTTTTTACAATATAATATTCTTTACCGTTTTGATCTTTAGAAATACCCACAATGTGCATACCATGATCATCAGTAGTTGTGTAATTGTCAAATGCTTTTTGACGCATTTCTTCAGTAACTACAGCTTCTTTTTTAGGGCCGTTAAACATATCTGCTTTTTCTTCTGCAGTCATGTCTTCCACTTTCTTTTCAGGAACAAATGCTACTCCGTTTTTCCAAGAAAAACTTTTTTCGCTCACATCACCTGCCCAAGCTACTGAATAACCATTTTTAAGCGCATTGTCAATGATTTCTGTTAATTCATTCATTTTTACATTGTACACTTGGTCATAATTCCAGTTGTCTGGTACCATTAATACAAATTTTGAATAGTATGGATATTCTTGTAATGAAGAGATTTCTACATAATCATCAGCATTGATTCCTACCACTTCTTTTGCAAAAGTTTCAGGAGTATATTTTTTCCCGTTATAGTCGAAAGTTTTTGGTACTTGCCCTAAATAAGTATCAATCATAGCAGCATACGCTTTTTCCCAGTTTGGAGTTAATTCACCATTAGGATTAGAAACTACTGCTTTTAAAAAACCTTCAATTAAAGCAGCCATTTCAGCAAATTTATTTTTATCGGTACCATAATTTAAACCAGTATAAACTGATTGAGGGACAGCACCATATTTTTTGTACATGTTGATTACATCGTGAAATGCACCACCATCTCCTAGTGCTACAGAACCGTGCATGCGAACGTAGTTTCTTCCTTTTTCTACATAAGCATTACGTGCAGAGAAAATTTGAGATAATTCAACAGGTTTTTTACCCATACGAATCATTTCTGATTCTAAAAATGAATTAGCAGAATAACTCCAACAAGTTCCTGAAGAACCTTGGTTTTTTACAGAAGTATTTTCAATATTGATTACATCAGCAAATTTGAAAGATTCTTTACTCTTTTCACTTGCATTGATTTTTAATGAATTAACCAAGTTGTCTTGAGCATTACCTGCTAAGGCAGAAGCGATTAGCGTTGCGGCAATAACTATTGGTTTTAGAGGAATGTTATGCATAAATATGTTTTTTGATATTACTAATAGTATCGTAAAATTATAAATTGTTACATACGAAAACTTATTTTAACATCGATTTATGCTTTTGTTAAGAAATAAAAATCCCGAAACAGTGTTTCGGGATTAACTTGATTAAAGAGTTTCTTTTAACCATTTAAAAAATTCACGTTGCCAAACCAAAGCATTTTGTGGTTTTAAGACCCAGTGATTTTCTTCTGGAAATAATAAAAATCTACTTTTTATTCCTTTTAATTGTGCTGCTTGGAAAGCTTCTTGACCCTGACCAATAGGAACACGGTAGTCTTTTCCACCTTGAATAATCATTATTGGAGTATTCCAATTGTTAACTAAATTAATAGGATTGAATTCGTTGTATGTTTTTTGAGCAATCTTGTTTTCCTTTTCCCAGTAAGCTCCACCTGAATCCCAGTTTGTAAAGAAGACTTCTTCTGTTGTGCCATACATACTTTGTGTGTTGAAAATTCCACAGTGAGAAATAAAAGTTTTAAAACGGTTTTTGTGGATTCCCGCCAGTTGGAATACCGAGTAGCCTCCGTAACTTGCTCCAACTGCTCCTAAACGCTTTTTGTCTACGTAAGATTCTTTAGCTATATCATCAATAGCAGCTAAATAATCATCCATAACTTGACCTCCCCAATCTCCTGAGATTTGTTCATTCCATTTTACACCATGACCTGGCATTCCGCGACGGTTTGGTGCCACAACTACATAGCCTTGAGAAGCAATAGTTTGGAAATTCCAACGGTATGAATAATATTGAGACAAGGCACTTTGTGGTCCTCCTTGACAATATAATAAAGCTGGATATTTTTTGTTAGAATCAAAATTTGGAGGAAGTATTACCCAAACTAACATTTTTTTACCATCAGTTGTAGTAACGTATCTTTTTTCTGTTTTACATAAAGCTAATTTGCTGTATGTTGCTGTATTAACATTTGTTAATTGATTCCAAGTTTTCTTTTTTAAATCATAAGAAAAAATCTCAGATGCATGATTCATATCGTTTCTTGCGACAATTACATTATCAAGATTAAAGCCGACAATTTCGGTAACATCAAAAATTCCATTTGTAATTTGTTTTACAGTAACTGCAATCTTTGTTAAACCAGGAAAGTTAACTTCAAATAATTGTTTGGTTCCATCTACTGGTGCAATAAAATACACTTTTTTGCCATCAGCACTCCATTTAAAACTTTCAACAGTTCCGTCCCAGCCAGCAGTTAAATTAATATCTATTCCTTTAAAACGAACAATAATATCGTTTTTGTCAGCTTCGTATCCATCACGTTTCATTTGTAACCAAGTCAAATCACCTTTTGGAGAAAATAAAGGATGGGTATCGTAACCTAAATTTCCTTCGGTTAAGTTTTTAGTTTCTTTGGTTTCGATGTTGTATTGGTACAAATCAGTGTTTGTACTTGTTGCATATGCAGTGCCAGCTTTCTTTTTGCATACATAGATAATGTTCTTACTATCTGGTGACCAAATGTAATCTTCATCTCCACCAAAAGGTTTTTGTGGAGAATCGAATAATTCACCTTCCATAATATCCACTGGGGCTGCTAATCGAACATTAGGAGCGGGAACACCTCCAAAAAAAACATGATTGTAAGTTCCGTCTCTCCATGTATCCCAATGACGGTAATCTAAACCATCATATACTTTTGCATCAGATTTAGAAAGTTCAGGATAAACATCTTTTCCTAATACATTACTGACTTTAACTTCTTGATGAGATAACTGGTAGATTCCATCAGGAGAAATATTTTTATCTGTAATTAATCCTTTGTGTTCGGTTATTTCAGTAGCATTTCCTCCATTAACTGGAATAGTATAATACTTTGAGTTTGATTTGTTTTCTTCTATAGATGGAGTTGCTACTTTGTACACAATGTTTTTTCCATCTTTAGATATACCAAGAGGAGTTACACGACCCAATTTCCAAAGTAATTCCGGAGTCATGACTTCTTGGGCAATTACTGAATTTAGTCCCATAAGCGTTAAACTTAATAATGCTAATTTTTTCATTTTTAATTTTTTTGAAAGAGATGCTAAATTATGAAATTTTATTGTTGGTAAGTTCTGTTAATGAAAAAACGCCTTCCGTATGGAAGACGTTTTTTGAATTTAGTTTGTTTATAATTAGTTTTTGATAAAACGTTTTGTTGTTGAAGTACCGTTGTTAGAAACTTCAATTACATAATTACCATTGCTTAAACGAGATACATCAATTGTTCCGTTTGCAATTTTTCCATCTAAAATAGTTTGACCCATTAAGTTGAAAACTCTGTAAGTTGCATCTTCAGAAGTAGAAGTGATGTTTAAGAAATCTTTAGTTGGGTTTGGATATACTCTAATATCGTTTGTAGTTTTTGCAAAAGATTCTTCAACTTCTCTTGCAGCAGCTGTGATATTGATTGTATAATCTTCAACTTGACCATATGTGAATGCTTCACAAGATGTTGGTATAGCATTATATTTCATAGAAACTCTCATTCTTGTAGCGCCTAAAGTAGCAGTTGCAGGAATTGTGAAAGTTCCAGAAACCAGAGTTGTTGTTGAAGCAGCTCTTGTGTAAACTGTTTCTCCAGAATCAGCGAAATCACCATCTTGGTTATAGTCAATAAATACAGCATATCCTTCAGCATATGTTGAGCCTGTCCAAGTTGGAGTTATTGTAATCGTTTGAGATGAATTTCTTCCAGCATTTGTTGAAAGAGTAGTGAAATTCTCGTAACCAGCTGTTCCAGTTGAAGCATTGTTTATTGATCCAATAGCAACTCTTCCAATTCTTTCATCATTAGTGTTGCTTGCTTGAGAAGCACAATATGTAATTGAAACAGATGAGGTTGTTACATTTACTGTATTACTAGCAGCAGAAACGTTTCCAGCAGCATCTTTTGCTTTAACTGAGAAGGTGTAGGCAGTGGCAGCTGTTAATCCTGTTACATTATAAGTGGTTGAAGCTGTAGTTCCAATTACAGTTGCACCTTGATAAACATCATAACCAGTTACACCAACATTATCAGTAGAAGCTGTCCAAGATAAATTAGTTGAAGAAGATGTAGTTCCAGAAGCAGTTAAGTTAGTTGGAGCTGTTGGAGCTGTTGTGTCAGCAGTTCCAGCAGTAATGTTGATTGTATAATCTTCTACTTGCCCGTATGAGAAAGCCTCACAAGATGTTGGTACAGCATTGTATTTCATAGAAACTCTCATTCTTGTAGCTCCTAAAGAAGCAGTTGCAGGAATTGTGAAAGATCCAGAAACTGGAGTTGTTGTAGAAGCTGCTTTTGTCCTAACTGTTTCACCAGCATCGGCAAAATCTCCATCT
>CBFHBH010000179.1:0-5315 GCA_965653735.1 uncultured Flavobacterium sp.
ATCCTTTTCTAAAATCATAAACCGTGTAATACTACTCTCAACCGATTGCACTTCAGGCGCAATTATTTCAAGTTCAAAAACCTTTGCCGCTGTAGGACCAGCTAATGCAGCGATTCCTTTAATTTTTTCATCACAAATTCTTTTAGCTGTTATTGCAGTATCAGAACTTTCTATAACCCTGATATGCTTATGCTTTTCTAAAAATTTTGCGCATTGAAGCAAAGCTATTGGATGCGAATGTACTTCATTAATTTGTTCTATATTTTGCCCAGGCAAGACCATTAAGTCTAAATTTTCGCGAGTGACAAAAAATCATCAAACGCTAAAATGATTTTCATCAATTAAGGCATAATTTGGTATCAGAGCACCTGCAATCGAGTTTTCTATTGCCATTACACCATAATCAACCAAACCTTTATTTAATCTTTTGGCAACTTCTTTAAAAGTTTTACATTCAATGACTTCTATATCATCACCAAAATAATTATTGGCCACTTCTTGATGAAATGAACCATTAATTCCTTGAATTGCAACTTTAATTTTCATGTTTTATTTTTAAAAAATGAATTCTGAACAAAAATTTGAATAAAAAAATCCCGATGTGGTCTACATCGGGATTGCATTGAATATTAACTTTATATTTTTAACTTAAGTTTACACAATAACAATCCCTTTTCTGATACCAGAAATAAAAGAAAAAGTTGTTAAAATATGTAAATAAGTTATTCATGTATTTGTTATTGTCTGTTGCAAATATAAAAAACTAATTAAATCATTCTTTTAAAATATGCTTAAATTTTTAAATAATTATGTAATTCAAGTACTTTTTGTTCATTTTGAAACACTCCTCCATAATAACTTGTAACAGTAGCTGAACTTTCATCTTTTATACCTCTTGATGAAACACATAAATGTTTTGCATCAACAATGACTGCAACATCTTCTGTTTCTAGAATTTTTTGCAGTTCCAGTCCTATTTGCATGGTTAAGCGTTCTTGCACTTGTGGTCTTTGGGCAAAATATTGTACAATTCTATTGATTTTTGAAAGACCAATTACTTTGCCTTTCGAAACATAAGCCACATGAATTTTCCCATAAATAGGCACAAAATGATGCTCACAGTTAGAGTAAAAAGTTATATTTTTCTCTAGTAACATCTGGTTGTATTGGTACTTATTATCAAAAAGTGCCACTTGAGGTTTGTTTGCTGGATTTAATCCGCAAAAAATTTCGTCAATATACATTTTAGCCACACGTTGTGGTGTCCCTTTTAATGAGTCATCAGTCAAATCAAGTCCTAAAACTTCCATTATTTCTTTGAAATGAAAGGCAATTTTTTCTTTTTTTTCGGCATCTGACAATACAAAAGCATCTGCCATCATAGGTGTTTCAACACTAGTAAACAAGTGATTGTCTCCTATTTCATCTATAGAAAATGAGACTAATTTTGATTTATCTGTTGTAGGGTTCTTAGTCATCTCTTTTGTGTTTAATTACTGATTGAAATCAGTCCGTTATCTTGAATAAAAATTTGTCCAGTTATCCCATTTGATGTATTACTTAATAAAAAAACAGCTGTTTTAGCTACATCTTCAGGTTGTAAAATTCGTTTTAATGGATGTTTCGCTACCATATTTTCTTTTACTGTTTCATTTCTTAATATACCAGCTGCTAAAGGTGTATCTACAATGGATGGTGCAATAGCATTCACTCTAATTTTTGGAGCAAATTCAGCAGCTAAACTTTTTACCAATCCTTCTACTGCTCCTTTTGCAGCGCCAATACTAGCATGAAACGGCATTCCTCTCTGGGCCGCAACTGAACTAAATAGCACAATGCTTGCCTCATCCGCATTTTTTAATTGGGATAAATAATGTTGGATTATACGAACCGAACCCATTACATTTAATTGCCAATCGTTATTAAAATCGTCAACTGTTAATCGGCTGAAAGGTTTTAAATTAATTGTACCAATTCCATAGACTAAACCATCTAAACTTTCTATAGTTGGCAAATCATCTGTCAAAGCATTTAATTCAAAGTGAGTGCCATTAAATTCATAATCAGGTTTAGACCTAGAGATAAGATAACAATAAGCTCCTTCGTTTGAAAGTTGCTTGACCATTTCTTTGGAAATACCTTTACTTCCGCCAATTATTAAGTACTTTTTCATAAATAATACATTTATCTTTTTGATATTTTATTACCCGTAATTTGTCTTTGCAAGTCACATTTAAATCGATTTATTTCTGGATTTCGCTTTTGTAAATGCTTTTGACTTACACCTGAGTTCACTCTCTTACGCCATAAATTAAAAGACGAACGTTTCAATTCTTTTCGCATCAATTGAATCACCTCTTTTTCAGCCAATCCAAATTGATATTCTATCGCTTCAAAAGGCGTTCTGTCTTCCCAAGCCATTTCAATAATCCGATCAATTTCTACTACAGTTAAATTTGCATTTACTCTTGGTGCTATAATTTTTTCTTCCTTCATTTGGTATTTAGCAATTTCTAGTTTCAATTAAAAATTGTGCTCTTTGATTAATTTTCTCCAATTCGGTTTTATCCATTTTGTTCAACAAGGCATACATCATTTTCATTCGTTGGTTATTTTCAAACTTATCTCTATTTCGGTCTAAAAAATGCCAGTACAAGCTATTAAACGGACAGCTATTCTTTTCAATCTTTGTTTTTTTATCGTAAGTACATGTTGCACAGTAATTACTCATCTTATCGATGTAATTTCCTGAAGAGATATAAGGTTTTGTGGCTACAATCCCTCCGTCAGCAAACTGACTCATTCCTCTTGTATTCGGCAACTGTACCCATTCAATTGCATCTACATAGACACCCAAATACCATGCATCTACCTCATCAGGATCTGTTTCCATTAACAATGCAAAATTGCCTAACACCATTAATCGTTGAATGTGATGTGCATAGGCATTATTCAATGAATTTTGCGCACACGTTGCAACACAATTCATATTGGATTTTCCTGTCCAAAAAACCTCAGGTAATGGATATTTGTTTTCTAAAAAATTACTGGTTTTTACTTGATCAAATTTATTCCAGTACACCATTCTTACATATTCTCTCCAACCCAATATTTGACGAATAAATCCTTCTACCTGCGCTAAAGCGATTGTATCTTGATGTTGATAAAAATAGTTTTCAGCTTCTTGTACCACTTCAATAGGGCTTATCATTTTCACATTCATTGCAAAAGATAAATTTGAATGAAACAAAAGCGTTTCCTCTGTATGCATAGCATCTTGATACGTACCGAAATGAGGTAATAAATACTTTAAAAAATAGTCCAATTGTTCTAAAGCCTGCTTTCTTGATTTAGGATAATTTGAAATTGAAATTTGCTTTCCAAATGTTTCAATTCCTTCATTTTTTAAATCTTCTGCTATATCTGACACATCATTTTTAAATTGAATAGCACTGGGTATAGGCACTTGGTTTTTCCATTTATTTCTATTTTCCGAGTCGAAATTCCATTTGCCTCCTAAAGGTTTATCGTTTATGACTAAAACCTGATGTTTTTTTCTCAGATAGCGATAGAAGTTTTCAAGTAAATAATATCTTTTTTCAGCACGCAATTCGGCAATTTCTTTTAAACTGCAATAAAAATTTTCGCTTTCAAATGCTTTAACTTCAAATGGAAAAAGTCCTTTGAAACCTTTAAATTCCTCATACAATCTATACTCATCAGGTAATTGATACTGTAGCGCTTCTACTTGAAATTTCGTTTGTAAAAACTGAATATTCTTTTCAAAAGAATGGTGATTTACCGCATCATTAATTTTAAAATAAAACACTTGAAAACCTTTGAATCTCAATTCTTCAGCAAAATTGCGCATCGCGGCGAAAAAAGCCACTACTTTTTGATGATGGTGCTTGACATAATTAGTTTCTGACTGCACTTCCATCAGCACATATATATAGTTCGATTGATCCTCTTCTTGAAACCAAGAATGGTTGCTATTCAATTGGTCACCTAAAATCAATCGCAAAATCATACTTCGCTCATTTTTTTTGTTAGCCAAAGATTTCTAAACACATGAAATCCATCATAGTTTTTAGACTGTAATTCAATATTGAATTTTCTATCACGAGGATCATTCCCTACGCCAGCCAAATAATTCCAATTGCCGTAATTAGAATGCACATCATAATCTATGAGGTAGGCTTCAAAATAACTGGCACCTATACGCCAATCTTGTTCCATCTCTTTTGCAAAATAACTGGCTACATTTTGTCTACCGCGATTACTCATCCATCCCGTATACTTCAATTCTAGCATATTTGCGTTGACAAAATCATATTTAGTAGTCCCATGAATCCAATTGGAAATCACTTCAGCATTCAATTTCCAGTCATATTTTCGGTTTAAGATCCCTCCGAGATGAAATAATTGATTCCTGTATTTCAAACTAACACATTTGAAGAAATCACGCCAAAGCAGTTCGAATAACACCCAATAAGTTGAATCATTTTCTAACACTTCCTCTTCAAACTTTCTTATTTCCCAATAAATAGTTTTTACTGATAAAGAACCATTGGCCAACCAAGGCGAAAACTTAGTACTATACTGAATACCAATCAATTCATTTCTCGTTTCTTTATAGGTACTAATTTGCTGATGCTCCCAAATGTATTTTTTTAAATGAGAAAGTGCTTCAGTCTCTCCTCCTTTACAAGGAAATGCCGTACGCTCATCTACAACAATGGGTTCGTAACCAAGTTCTTCTATTTTTGGAATTATAGTATTAAAAGGCAAACCAATTGTTTTCCATAGTGCTTTTGGCTTTAAAACAATTGGTTTAACCGACCATTTTTGTTCCACTTTTTTTCGGTAAGTTGTAAAGACATCTGGTAGGTTTTCTATTGAGAAAGGCAGGTCATTTGGATCTATTAGAAATTGGTCATAAGTAGCAATCCATTTAACATCTGGTAATTCTTTTTTAATCTTTTCTTCAATTTGCACTTCTTCTGAAGTCCATTCATATTGTGTAATAATTGTTTCAAAAGGAAAAACAGAATGAATTTGAGGTAAAATAGTTGAAGCTGATTCTTGAAAAAAATAAAAAGATATCCCTGATTTGGCTAAACTTTGTTGCAAATCGGCGATTGTTTCTAATAAGAATTTCACTCGAAATACTTCCATTTTTCTCCAACCAAAAGCTGTATCTTGTAACCATTCAGGTTCGAGGCAATAAATCGCAATCACATCATCTGTTTCTTTTATATAATTCCAAAAAGCAGCATCATGCGTTCGCAAATTATTTCGAAACCAAATGATTT
>CBFHBH010000180.1:0-5305 GCA_965653735.1 uncultured Flavobacterium sp.
ATTGGCCGTGAAATTTATCTTCCATTATCAATGTTACCTAAACTTGAAGGTAACAAATTTTATTACCACGAAGTAATTGGTTTTGATGTTATAGACAAACGATTAGGAAATATTGGAAAAATAGTTTCCATAAATGATAGCGCTGCACAACCTTTATTTGAAATTGATAAAGATGGTATCGAAATTTTGATTCCTATGATTGACGATTTCATTATTGAAGATCGTTGCGCCATGAAAGTGGGTACCGACGGTGTTTTACTAGGTGCTTGGACTCCATTAATTAACAATCCTTATAACATACTTGATATTGGAACAGGAACAGGTTTAATTGCTTTAATGTTAGCACAACGCAGTACTGCTGAACAAATTGATGCGATTGAAATTGATGATGATGCTTATGAGCAAGCAACGGAAAACTTCGAAAATTCACCTTGGAATGAACGTTTGTATTGTTATCATGCTGGTTTAGATGAGTTTGTGGATGAAGTAGAAGAAGAATTTGATTTGATTGTTTCAAATCCACCATTTTATACCGATGAATACAAATCAGGAGATGAGCAACGTGACAATGCACGTTTTGAAGATTCATTACCCTTTGAAGAACTAGTAGAGGCTGCCGACTTCTTTTTGTCAAACAATGGAATTTTTGCTTTGATAGTCCCTTTTAAAGAAGAAGAAAAAATAGTAGCTCTTTGTCAGGAAAGAAAATTATTTCCTTTAAAAATCACTCGCGTAAAAGGAACACCTACAACAGAAATAAAAAGGAGTTTACTTGCGTTTTCAAAAATCGAGCAAAAAGCATTCATAAATGAACTTGTTATTGAAACCGCTCGTCATCAATACACCTCCGAATATATTGAATTGACTAAAGAATTTTATTTGAAGATGTAATTCTAAAAGAATTTTTTATTTATTAGTTCCTCCTTACTACTCACTTGAAGTTTTTCATAAATATTTTTAACATGTGTTTTTATTGTATTTATACTCAAACACAACTCATCTGCGATTGAAGCATAACTTTTCCCTTTAGACAATAAATCCAACACTTCATTTTCACGTTGTGTCAAATCATTATGTGATTTTTTCTGAAAAGATTCGACTACCATTCGGGCAATATTAACACTCATAGGCGCTCCTCCTAATTTAAGTTGATTAAGAGCCTCTAAAACTTTTTGCTTTCCTGAATTTTTAGTTAAATATCCTACTGCTCCAGCACATAATGCATCAAAAACATACTGTGAATTTTCATGAACAGAAACTACAATTACAGCTACTTTAGGTAGAAGTTGTTTAAGCTGTTTAATTCCTTCAATACCATTTATCCCTGGAAGAGTAATATCGGTAAGAATAACATCCGGATGAAGTTCTTTGATATTTGGTAATGCAGCTTCATACGATTCAAAATCGGCAACTACTTCATATCCTTCTTCCTGATTAATGATCTCTTTTAAGGAATTTCTTAAAATATCATAATCTTCTATTAAAACAACTTTTATCATATTTCAAAAATAAAAAAATGCCACCAAAAGGTGGCACTAAACCTCAACCAAAAAAATTTCTTTATTGTTATTTTACCACAATTGATCTAAGTGAGATTTCAGAACCAGCAACTTCATAGTTAGTTGCCACTCCGTTTTTCCACAATTTACCAATTCTTCCGTGCGACACTGTTTCATCTCCTACAATGTAAACATTGTTACCTTTTACTTTAATATCAAACGCTTCAGAATCACCAGTACCGCTTTTAGACAATTTAGTCATAACTCCATTTTTCCAAAGACAAGCTTCAAATGATGAAGACGCTGTTTCTTTAATAAGCCCAACTGCATAGACAACATTATCAACAACAATAATTTTATTTATATAAGCTTTTTTATCAACCCCATCAGCCCCGCTCAAATTACTCAAATTCGTTTCAACTCCATTTTTCCAATATGTAGCATTATGGTTACGCCAACCACCAACATAAACATCTGTACCAGAAACAAAAACTGAATTGGCAATTCCAGTTGCTCCTCCCGTCAAATTTGTTCTAAGACTAGGCGCATTGGTTACTAAATCATACTCCCACAACATTGCTTTAGGAGTATTCCCCTGCCATCCAACCATGTACAATTTATTTCCTGAAACAAAAATACCTTTTGCATATCCTGAAGTTGAATTATCTGTTAGATTTGTTTTTAAGTAACCATTTTTCCAAAAACTGATTCGGTTACCATCATTACCAGCAATATAATAATCAGTCCCATCTGAAAACATCGCTTTTGCATAAGAATGCTCAGTATTATTAGAAACTGTTGTCAAAATATAAGGCTGAATACTAGTTACGGTAGCATTTTGAAAGTAAACCCCTTCATTCACAGAACGAGCTTCATTTAGTTGTTCTCCACAACCAGTCAGCTTTCCGTTATGTAATGTAACCTCATTAATTTTTGAATTAATCCCATAAGGAGTAAATACTTGATTGTTTATCCAATAAGCCGCTTTATTCCCATAAGAACCTCCCAGAAATATTTCATCATTCATGCTAGGTTGCTCATTTGTATTGTCAGTGGTATTTGTTGTGGCATCATCACTTGAGCAAGAAAACAATAATGTAAAAGCAGCAAATAAAAATAATTTTTTCATAGTTAGTTAATTTGTTTTTGCAAATGTCTCAACTATGTTAATTTTTTACCTCACCCTTTTTGGGTGATTTTACAACTTCCCTTTAAAAATAATTCGAGTACCTTGTTGATTTTCAATAATTAGTTCTCCTGAAATTTTCTTTGCCCTATTTTGCATGTTTAAGAGTCCATTCTTTCTTTTCAAGTTCTCCTGATTAAAACCAACTCCATCATCTTTAAAAGAAACTTCCAATAAATAATCTGTTAGTGAAAAACTCAGAATTGCTTTTTTAGCTTGGCTATACTTTAAAGCATTTGTCATGGCTTCTTTAAATAATAGCAACAATTGTCTGTTCCAATATAAAGGAAGCTTTACTATTTTATCTTGAATTGAATTTTGCACAATGAAAACTATCCCAGAATTTTGAAACAAGTCTTCTCCAAAATCAGTTAATGCTATAATTAGCTCTTCGAGAGAATCATTTTTTGTGTCGATTGCCCATATAAAATCACGAATTCCGTGGTATAAATCCTGACTGTCTTTGTTAATCCTTTCTACAACCGAAAAACTGTCAGTCCCTTCCACATTTTTGTCGTACATCAATCGGTCTGACATGAGTGTGATCCCAGCAATTTTATTTCCCAATTCATCATGAAAGTCTTGAGCAACATTATGGCGCATTTGCTCAATTTTCTCTTGTAATTCCTGATTCTCTAAAAGAGTTGTTTGAAGTACTTGATTTCTCTTTCTTAGTTTTTCTAAACGCCAATTAATAAATACATAAAACAAAATTCCAAGAAGCACAAAACCTAAAGCAATACTATACCAACGCAAGTACCACACAGATTTTTTTTCTATGATTATTTTTTCCGAGTAAACATAATCAGAGTTATAATATCTAGCTCTAAATTGAATTACATAATTACCATTTTCAAAATCATCAAAACTTATATTTTTATCTTGAACTTTTTGCCAATTGTTTGAATTTAACTTATACTCAATTAAAAATTCAGAATCATAATAGTCAAGCACTTCTGGAGTAAGTTTCAACGAATCTTTTGATGTAATTCGCAATGGCCTTCCGTTAAATCCATAGTTAGATTGAATTCTAAAAAAAGGTTTGTTTTGAAGCAAATTAGTTTCTTGATTTACAAGTGTTACTCCCTCATTTCCAAGCAACAAAATTTCATTATTAACTTTAAAAATTTTATCGGTAAATGATGATTGATAACCATTTTTATAAGTATATCGATAAAAATTATTATTTCTAAAAATCGCAAAACCTTTTTGAGTAGCAATCCAAATTTTACCTCGTTCGTCTATGTAAAAACTATTAATATAATCATCAAAATCTTGATGAAATGCAAAAACTTTTACTTTAGAATTAGATTCGATACTCATTAAATCAGTTGTGGACGTAAGCCAAACTTTACCATCATATGTAGCAATATCTGTTAAATTTATTGAAGACAAACCTTCTTCAGTTCTATACTTCTTTAAAAAAACCAATGTTTTACTATCAAAAACATATATTCCTTGATTTGTTGCAAACCAATACTGATTTTTGAAGAAGATAACTTTTACAATTTTCAATTGGAGTTTGAACAATGAAATTTTATCAAAACTAATAGTGTGATTCTCTCCGTTCCTTTTTACAGTAACAATATTGTCTCCAATATCAAGTTTATCATTATTTTGAAATCTAATTTGATTTCGGGCATCTATGTAATCAAATTTTAAAGTTTTATTTCTAAACTTTACAACTTCATTCTTGTCACCAATCTTCTTTATATGCACTGTATCCTTATAAACATCTTCAATTTTAAAACAGTCTTTTTTGTAAATTTTACTTTGAATTTTGAATAATTTATCAAGGATAAAAACATTGTTTACTCCGAGAAAATAATTATAGTCATCATCCTTTTGATAATCGAAAATATTTTCTCCCTTGAAGAGTATATTTTTAAAATCGGAAATTTCGGGGGTAAGCTTATAAACTCCACTTCCGTAGGTACTCACAAATATTGATTTTGAAATTGAAGGAAGCAAAACATCACTAATTGGTGCATTGTTAAAGTTTGATGCTAAAACTTCGGTTTGTGTTTGAGACTCTTTGTTAAATAGGATTACCTTTTGAGCTTTGGTAAAATTATTTTCAGCCAAAATTGCCAAATAGACTTTATTCTCCCAAAAATTAAGAGCTCTAAAATCTTTAATATTCAAAGATTCTACACTTATAATTCTATCTTCATCAAATTCAACAATTTCATTTTGAGTCAGTGCTTTATACGTTTTATTATGAAAGTCTAAATCTTTAATTGAGAAACGCTTTAAAAAAGGAAATTTTTCAATAGGCTTAAGTTTATCTGTTAACGTAAAAACGCCCTTAATTTGATTATTGGCAGCATTTGAAAAAAAGAAAACCTGATTATTTACTCTCTTCATTTGGAACATAAGAACCTCATTGTTATGATTCCCTGAGATTGTATCAATTTTATTCTTATTGTAGAAAAAGTGAAATTGTCCTCTTTTTATGTCCTTCTCACTTTCAGTAAAATGAACAAATGTGTTTTTACTATCTGAAGCAAAAAAATTGTTGCCTATTTCTATAACACGATTAAGTTTTTCTGAGGAATACTCTTTAGGAAGTTTCGCATTTCTTTTATTATCATCAACAAAATGAAGTCCTCCACCCCAA
>CBFHBH010000181.1:0-5294 GCA_965653735.1 uncultured Flavobacterium sp.
TAATAGCATGGATGAGCCAACAAGTTTGGGCAATGTAATCATAATTATTAATTAACTTTTTTGTCTAAAATTTCAAAAATTGAATTCAGACTTTTAAATTCGGGTACTAAATCTTTCATCTTGGAAACTACAAGATGATTATTATATTGTGCAGATGCTTCAAGAATTTCTAAAATAGATAACTTAACATTATTGTGTACATCTATTTCTTCTTGAGCAACCATGATTTTTTCGTGGTGTGTCGGTAAGGTTTTAGAATTATCGTTTAAAAGCTCTTCATATAGCTTTTCTCCTGGCCTAAGACCAACTTCTTTAATTTTAATATCTTTATCTGGTATATAACCAGCTAAACGAATCATTTTCTTAGCAAGATCATATATTTTAACTGGCTTGCCCATATCAAAAATATAAATCTCACCACCATTACCCATAGCTCCTGCTTCTAAAACCAACTGACAAGCTTCTGGTATAGTCATAAAATATCTAATAATCTCTTTATGAGTGATAGTTACTGGCCCACCTTCAGAAATTTGTTTAGAAAATAATGGAACAACCGACCCATTTGAACCCAAAACATTTCCAAATCTTGTAGTAATAAATTTAGTAGTATCTGTATTTCCTTTTAATTCATCAAAATACAATGACTGCACATATTTTTCTGCAATTCTCTTACTAGCACCCATTACATTGCTAGGATTCACAGCTTTATCTGTAGAAACCATTACAAACCTTTCAACACCAAACTGTATAGATAAATCTGCCAAGTTTTTTGTACCCATAACGTTCGTAAAAATCGCTTGTGATGGGTTTTCTTCCATTAAAGGAACATGCTTATAAGCAGCAGCATGATATATAAGATTAGGACGATAAAGATCAAATATTTTTTCCAAACCTACTTTGTCTCTTATATCAGCAATCACAGAAACTACATTAGTAGTAATACTCATTTTTTGAAGCTCTAAAGACAAATCGTGTAAAGGCGTTTCTGCCTGATCTAACACAATTAGAGTAGCAGGATTAAAGTCTATTACTTGACGTACAATTTCACTTCCTATTGAACCTGCAGCACCAGTAATTAAAATGGTTTTATTTTTTATTTGAGATGATATACTTCTATTATCTAAAACAATAGGTTTTCTATCTAATAAATCTTCAATCTGAAAACTTTTAATTTTCTGAGAAATTTCTTTTTGATTTTCCCAGTTGCTAATTAATGGGACTGTATAGACTTTTAAATTATGCTCTAAACATTCATCAACAATTGCTAATTGCTCTTCTTTAGACAGTCCTTTATCTGCAATAATTAATGCTTCAGCATTTAATGATCGCATTATAACTGAGATCCTCTTTTTCTGATTGATAATAGGTAATCCTAAAATCTGTTTAGATTCATTCAAACTGTATTTATCAATAAATCCTAAAAGTTTAAATCGTGTTGGAGTTTCAGATTGCAATGCATTTGAAACTGAAATTGCGTTAGCATCTGCTCCATAAACTATAGCATTTACAAGATTTGCTGCTTGAATTCCCTTAAAATAGACTTCAAAAATTTGCTTTACTAAGACTCTGTATAAAAACAACAGACAAAATGAAAAAATAATATTAATTAATAATGCTGTAGTTAAAAAAATGTTTTCTTTAAAAAAAATCGAATACCCTAAATTAATTAACCCTAAAAAAGCAAAAGTGGTGACTTGTGAAAAGAATATTTTTATTGCATCTATAAAAGAAGAATGCCTTATAATACCTGAATAGGTTTTAAACCACCAAAAAAAGAAAACATTAAAACCGAAATATAAAAAAATCTTAAGTACTTCATGAGTTGAATTAAAGTACTCTAACCCTATACCTTTAAAAAGATAAAAAGTAACAGAACCTGAAAAAGTTATGGTAACAATATCCAACAAAAGTATAACCCATCTTGGTAAATAACCTAAATTTTTAAGATTAAATCCATTTCTAGGGTTAAACCTAAGCACTTGCTTCAAAACTGATTTTATAGTAGCTCTTTCCTCTATATCCAAAACATTAACATTTAAAATGTATCTTCAAAACACTTAAACCCCTCCTAACAAAACACTTATAAAAGCAAAAAGGAACTTTAAAGAGTAACGCAAAATACTAAAAAAATAGTTCTAAAACGGCTTTTATCCTGTTTTTTTCTTCCTCATTTAAATTTGATCCTGAAGGCAAACACAGTCCTTTATCAAACAACTTTTCTGACACATCACTACCATAGTAAGGACAATTTGAAAAAACAGGCTGTAAATGCATAGGTTTCCAAAGTGGGCGAGTCTCAATATTTTCAGTTTCAAAAGCCAATCTTAGAGCTTCTCTTTTTTCATAAGAATCAAGCTCAATGGCGCTTAACCAGTGATTTGAAAAATAATCTTGAGTAGGTTCTGAAAGAACATTTACTCCATCTATTTCTTTAAAAAAATTTAAATAAAAATCATGTATTTCTCTTCTTAAAGAAACATGATCATCTAAAACCTCCATTTGACCTCTACCAATACCTGCACATATATTGCTCATCCTGTAATTATAACCAATATGTGAATGTTGATAGTGTGGTGCATTATCTCTGGCTTGAGTAGAAAGAAAAACTACTTTATCTTTCACTTCTTTACTTTTTGCAACTAAAGCACCTCCACCAGAAGTTGTTATAATTTTATTCCCGTTAAATGACAAAATACTAATATCCCCAAAAGTTCCACATTTTTTACCTTTATAAGTACTTCCTAAAGCCTCTGCACTATCTTCAACTATTGGAATTTGATATTTTTCAGAAATACTTTTAATTTCGTCATATTTAAAAGGCATTCCATATAAATGCACTGCAATTATTGCTTTTGGTTTCTTGCCTTTTGCTATTCTATCAACGATAGCTTCCTCTAAAGCAACTGGACAGATATTCCAAGTTTCAGATTCGCTATCAATAAATATTGGCGTAGCACCTAAATAAGCGATTGGATTTGCTGATGCTGAAAATGTCATACTTTGACAAATAACTTCGTCACCTTGTTTGACATCAAGAAGAATTAAAGCTAAATGTAAAGCAGCTGTTCCTGAACTCAAAGCAGCCACGCAAACATCTTGTCCAAGATAAGTTTCTAAATCTCTTTCGAAGCCATTAACGTTTGGACCTAATGGTGCAACCCAATTAGTATCAAATGCTTCTTGCACAAATTTTTGTTCATTTCCTCCCATGTGCGGTGAGGAAAGCCATATTTTTGAATTATTCATTAGGATGAAATTTTATAGGTTTTGCTGGAATACCAACTGCTGTACAATTTTCGGGCAAGCTTTTTGAAACTACTGCTCCTGCACCAACAATTGTTCCTTTTCCTACATGTAATTGATTAATTATTTTTGCTCCTGTTCCTACATAAACATACTCACCTATTTTTACTTCGCCAGATATATTTACAGATGGCATAAAAGATGAATAGGCACCTATGATTGTATCATGACCAACCGTACAAGATAAATTTAAAATTGTAAATTTTTCTATTTTAATATTACAAGTTATAATATTTCCTGCGCATATGATGCAACCCTTTTCAATTACAACATCATCTTTAGAAATTATTGCTGATGGATGAATAAGAGTTGGAAAAGTTATTTTATCAGTGGACAACTGATTTACTACTTTTAATTTAACCTGTGGATTACCTATTGCTACAGCTACTGCAATTGAGTCTGTAGTGGAATTCAAATCTGCAATTCCTCCTAAAACTGGATAACCATTTATTAGTGTTCCTAAAGCAAATCCATCATCATAAAATCCAAGGAATTCATATTTCTTTTCAATTTCATTGATAGCATCAATAATTATTTTTACTTCTCGGCCAAATCCACCAGCTCCAATAATAACAATCTTCTCCATAATCAAAATCAATTATATCCTGTAAAAGGCTCAATAGTTGCTGAATCTGCAGCATTAATACCTTCTTTTTTTATAACTTTTAAAAAAGTCTTTACTATTATCTTGAAATCAGTTAAAAAACTACAATGATCCACATACCACACATCATAAGCAAATTTTTGGTCCCAAGAAATAGCATTCCTCCCATTAACCTGAGCCCAACCCGTAATACCAGGTTTTACTTCGTGTCTTCTATTCTGAAAATCATTATACAGATGAACATAGTCTGTCAATAATGGTCTTGGTCCCACTAAACTCATATCTCCTTTAAGCACATTAATCAGTTGAGGAATTTCATCTAGAGAAGTTTTTCTAACAAATTTTCCTATTGGCGTCAATCTTTGCGAGTCATGAAGAAGTTTGCCATCTTCTCCTCTCCAATCATTCATTGTCTTGAATTTAATTATGGAAAAAACTTCACAATTTTTACCGGGACGACGTTGTATAAAAAAGGGTTTTCCTTGATTGGCAATAAAAAGCAATAGTGTAATTATAGCAAAAACTGGCAATAAAATAATAAAACCAATTAAAGCTATTATTAAATCTAAGATTCTTTTTAAGAAAGATTTATACATTTTGATTCCTATTTGAGAATATTTATTTTGTTATTTGATAATCCGTTATGTTTTACTTTGTAATTTTTCTCTCTCAGATATAACGCATTTTCGAAATTTGAAATTTTGTTATTGGTAATGCTAACATTGCCTTTAACTCCTAAATTCAAAACAATACCAAAACCTTTCTGAGAATTGGTTTCATTAAAAATTATATTATCCGAAATTAAAAATTTACAAAACAACTCACCTTTTCGAGCATTTAATGATATTCCAGTGTTATTAGCTTCTAATATATTTTGATCAATCTTAATTAAATTAGAGGACTTAGAGACATCCTCTAATTGCATCAAAATTCCTGTTGCCGATTTTTCTCCTGAAAAATTATTTTTTGATACCATAACATCATCAAAAAAACCTAAAAAAGCGGCATTCACGTAACAATTATTAAACTTGTTTTTTGAAACATTTATATCTTTTGTTTTTATATTGGAAAAATTGTTTTGTAACATAATTCCCATAACATAAGGTACATCTGTATCAATACTATTATTGATTATATGAATTGTGCTCAGTTCAGAATTTCTATTAGTTGTAGAACTTGTTATAACAGCTGTATCATCAGCTAAAGTAACATGTATTTTGTTATTCTCAATAATTGCATTTTTACTCGTTCCATTAAATCGTATCGCCCCCCAAATTATATTATCAAATATATTATCTTTTAATGTTATATTATTGCAATCATCATAAAAATCGACTGCATATAATCTATGTAATCCTTTATTATTTCTCCCTGCAAAATTAATTTT
>CBFHBH010000182.1:0-5280 GCA_965653735.1 uncultured Flavobacterium sp.
CTTGAGCTCAAAGGCGTCGTTCACGACCAGGATGCGTTCGAGCTTGTGCTTGTTCAGGAGGGATCTTCGATACATATTCAGTATTGCAAGGAATTGACAAAGTAATTCCGGTAGATGTTTATGTGCCAGGTTGTCCGCCAAGACCAGAACAAATTGTTGATGGCGTAATGCGTTTGCAAGAATTGGTTAAATCAGAATCAGTTCGCCGTCGTAGCTCACCAGAGTACCAAGAACTATTAGCATCTTATAATATTAAATAAGACAATGGCTTTAGAAAACACTCAAATTCAAGATAAACTAGCAGAAACATTTGGAGAAAGCGTAATGCATTTTCGTCAAGAAGGTGATATGTTCACTTTTGATGTAGCTGCTGATAAAATTACTTCGGTGATTTTGTTTCTAAAAAATGATGAAACACTTAATTTTCATTTCTTAACAGACCTTTGTGGAATTCATTATCCGGATAGTGATGTTAATGAGCAATTTTCAGTTGTGTATCATTTACATAATTGGATAGAAAATAAGCGTATCAGAATCAAAGCTTTTTTAAACGGAGAAAATCCAGAGATTAAAACAATTTCAAATATTTTCTTGTCGGCAAATTGGATGGAGCGTGAAACATACGATTTCTTCGGAATCAATTTCTTAGGTCATCCACAGCTAAAAAGAATCCTGAACATGGACGAAATGGTTTCGTTCCCAATGAGAAAAGAATTTCCAATGGAAGATTCAGGAAGAACAGATAAAGACGACAGGTTTTTTGGAAGAACTCCATCAAACTGTTAATATATAATTTTTCAGATTCAGTAATGTCAGAACTATTATTAACACCAGAGCATCGCTACGCAAAAGTCATCAACGAAAGACGTAATGAAGACGGAAGCGAGCTTTCAATCCTAAACTTAGGGCCAACGCACCCTGCAACTCACGGAATTTTTCAGAATATCCTTTTAATGGATGGAGAACGTATTCTTGATGCAGAGCCTACAATTGGTTATATTCATAGAGCTTTTGAAAAAATTGCAGAGAATAGACCTTTCTACCAAATTACACCACTTACAGACCGTATGAACTATTGTTCTTCGCCTATTAACAATATGGCGTGGTGGATGACAGTTGAAAAACTTTTAAATGTTGAAGTGCCTAAACGTGCTCAGTATTTAAGAGTTATTGTTATGGAATTGGCTCGTATAGCAGACCACATTATTTGTAACTCGATTTTAGGAGTAGATACTGGTGCTTATACTGGTTTCTTATATGTATTTCAGTTCCGTGAAAAAATTTACGAAATCTATGAAGAAATTTGTGGAGCTCGTTTAACTACAAACATGGGAAGAATTGGTGGTTTCGAAAGAGAATGGTCTGACGAAGCTTTTAGAAAACTAAATGTATTTTTAGAAGAATTTCCTCCAGTTTGGAAAGAATTTGAAAACCTTTTTGAAAGAAATAGAATCTTTATTGATAGAACAGTTAATGTTGGTGGAATAACAGCTGAAAAAGCAATGCAATATGGTTTTACAGGACCAAATTTACGTGCTGCAGGTGTTGATTATGATGTTCGTGTGGCTCAGCCATATTCTTCATATGAAGATTTTGAATTTATAATACCAGTTGGAAAGTCAGGAGATACTTACGATCGTTTTTGTGTTCGTAATGCTGAGGTTTGGGAGAGTTTAAGTATTATCCGTCAAGCTTTAGAAAAACTACCTGAAGGGCCTTACCATGCTGATGTTCCAGATTATTACCTTCCTCCAAAAGAAGATGTTTACAACAATATGGAATCATTAATCTACCACTTTAAAATTGTAATGGGTGAAGTGCCTGTACCAGTGGCAGAAATTTATCATCCAGTTGAAGGTGGAAATGGAGAATTAGGTTTTTACTTAATTACTGATGGAAGTAGAACCCCATATAGATTACATTTCCGTCGTCCATGCTTTATTTACTATCAAGCATATCCAGAAATGATTAAAGGAGCATTATTATCTGATGCCATCGTAATATTATCAAGTCTTAATGTAATTGCGGGCGAATTAGACGCTTAATAATTATGGGAGAAATATCAAATATAAAACAAAACATAAATATTTCGGAAGCATTAATGGCTCGTATCAATGAGTTGATTAGTCATTATCCGGAAGATAAAAGAAAATCGGCACTACTTCCAGTTTTGCATGAAGTACAAGATGCTCACGATAACTGGTTGAGTATTGAATTGCAAGATAAAGTTGCCGAAATTTTACACATTAAACCAGTTGAGGTTTATGAAGTAGTTTCTTTTTACACTATGTTCAACAGAAGACCTATTGGTAAATACATGTTCGAATTTTGCCAAACGTCTTGTTGTGCTACTCGTGGTGTGGAAAATCTTATGGATTATGCATGTGAGAAATTAGGCGTAGGAATTGGTGAAACTACAGCAGACGGTATGTTTGAAATACGTGGTGTAGAATGTTTAGGAGCTTGTGGTTATGCGCCAATGTTACAACTAGGTGATTTTTACCATGAAAATCTTTCTAAAGAAAAGTTCGATCAATTAGTTGAAGATTGTAAAGCTGGAAAAATAACTTTACACGATAAATAATACCATGGGAAGAAAAATATTATTAGATAAGATCAATATTCCGGGTATCAAAACCTATGGAGTGTACCGCCAAAATGGAGGATATGCTTCAGTGGAAAAAGCTTTAAAGCAAATGACTCCCGATGAAGTTACTGAAGAGGTGAAAACATCTGGAATTAGAGGTCGTGGTGGAGCAGGTTTCCCAGTGGGAATGAAATGGAGTTTTATTGATAAAAAATCAGGAAATCCTCGTCATTTGGTTTGTAATGCTGATGAATCTGAACCAGGAACTTTCAAGGACCGTTATTTAATGGAGTACATTCCTCATTTGTTAATTGAAGGAATGATTACATCTTCATATGCTTTAGGAGCAAATCTATCATATATCTACATTCGTGGAGAGTATATGTGGGTGTATAAAATTTTGGAAAGAGCCATTGCCGAAGCAAAAGCAGCTGGTTGGTTAGGTAAAAATATTTTAGGTTCTGGTTACGGTTTGGATTTATATGTTCAAATTGGTGGAGGAGCTTATATCTGTGGTGAAGAAACTGCCTTAATTGAATCGTTAGAAGGTAAAAGAGGTAATCCTCGTATAAAACCACCATTCCCAGCTGTAAAAGGGTTATGGCAAAATCCAACAGTAGTAAATAATGTTGAATCTATTTCAGCGGTGCCGTGGATTGTAATGAATACAGGAGCAGAATATGCTAAAATTGGTATTGAACGTTCAACAGGAACAAAATTAATTTCGGCTTCAGGACATATTAAAAACCCTGGGGTTTACGAAATTGAATTAGGTGTTTCGGTTGAAGAATTTATTAATTCAGATGAATATTGTGGTGGTATGATTGATGATAGACCTTTGAAGGCTTTAGTGCCAGGAGGTTCATCGGTGCCAATTTTACCAGCTCATTTAATATATAAAACTGCTGCAGGAACAGATCGTTTAATGACATATGAATCATTATCTGATGGAGGATTTGCAACAGGATCAATGTTAGGTTCAGGTGGATTCATCGTTTACAATGATACTACTTGTATTGTAAGAAACACTTGGAATTTTTCACGTTTCTATCACCATGAATCTTGTGGGCAATGTACGCCATGTCGCGAAGGAACTGGATGGTTAGAAAAAATCCTTTGGAGAATTGAAAACGGTCAAGGCCGTGAAGAAGATATCGAATTATTATGGAGCATTCAGTCTAAAATTGAAGGAAATACAATTTGTCCTTTAGGAGATGCTGCTTCTTGGCCTGTAGCTGCTGCGATTCGCCACTTTAAAGATGAATTCGAATATCACGTTCGTTTCCCTGAAAAAATTAAAAATAGAGAACATTTTGTTGCTGAGCCTTTCGAAAAAGTAAGACACTTAGTAGCAAAACAAACAGTATAAGTCAAAAGTTTAAAAGTCATAAAGTCATAAAGTCAACGAAAATAATTTCTTCCGACTTTCGATTTTAGACATTAAGACCAAAATAAATGAAAGTAACAATAGACGGTCAAAGTATAGAAGTAGAACCAGGAACAACGATCCTGCAAGCTGCTCGTATGATTGGTGGAGAATTAGTTCCGCCAGCCATGTGCTATTATTCAAAATTAAAAGGAAGTGGTGGTAAATGCCGTTGCTGTTTAGTTGAAGTATCAAAAGGAAGTGATGCAGATCCTAGACCTATGCCTAAACTTGTTGCCTCTTGTGTAACGGGTTGTATGGACGGGATGGAAGTAAACAGTAAATCTTCTGAAAGAGTTGAAGAAGCTCGTAAATCGGTAACTGAATTTTTGTTAATCAACCACCCATTAGATTGTCCGGTTTGTGATCAGGCTGGAGAGTGTGATTTGCAAAATTTAAGTTTCGAACACGGGAAATCAAAAACTCGTTTCATAGAAGAGAAAAGAACTTTCGAACCAGAAGATATTGGTCCATATATTCAATTACACATGAATCGTTGTATCTTATGTCAACGTTGTGTTCAGGTGGCTGATCAGTTAACTGATAACCGTGTTCACGGAGTAATGGATCGTGGTGATCATGCTAATATTTCTACATGTATTTCTAAAGCAATCGATAATGAATTCTCAGGAAATATGATTGATGTATGCCCTGTAGGCGCACTTACTGATAAGACGTTCCGTTTCAAATCGAGAGTTTGGTTTAACAAACCATACAATGCTCATAGAGATTGTGATAAATGTTGTGGAAAAACTACTGTTTGGATGTTTGGTAACGAAATTCAACGTGTAACAGGTCGTAAAGATGAATACCATGAAGTAGAAGAATTCATCTGTAATACTTGTCGTTTTGATAAGAAAGATGTGAATGACTGGGTTATTGAAGGACCTCGTAAATTCGAAAAAGATTCTGTTATAAATCAAAACAACTATACTCGTAAAATAGAAAAAGTTGTTATCGAAACAGAAGAGCATATTTTAGAAGGTCGTGAACAAGATCGTAAAAAAATCAGTATGCCTGATTTTCCATTAGATTCAAATCCAAAAAAGATATAAGCATGTTAGAAAGTACATTTTTTATAGAAAAAGGGATTATTATTTTAGTGGTTTTTGCAGTGACTATGCTTTTTGCCATGTATTCTACTTGGGCAGAACGTAAAGTAGCTGCTTTTCTTCAGGATCGTGTAGGTCCCAATCGTGCTGGTTTTGGAGGTTTATTACAGCCTTTGGCAGACGGACTTAAATTGTTTTCAAAAGAGGAATTTTTT
>CBFHBH010000183.1:0-5272 GCA_965653735.1 uncultured Flavobacterium sp.
CCAATAAGCCTATTTACTTAGTATGGGAAACTGTTATGAACACTTTTCCCAAACAATGGGATTGTTCCATGTGTCAGCATGGCGCTTGCCAAATCGGAATACCCGGTGGCTCTTCTTTTAGTAAACTCAATCCTGACCAACAGGGCTTCATCGCGATTCATGTAATTCCTGAAAACACTGCTGGATATGGCATAGTTAAATTTAAAATTTATGACAAGAACAATCCAAGCTTTGCCAAGATTATGACTTTTGAAGTCCAAGTACTTTAGACAAATTAAACAATTGAATAATAACCTAAAACCAACTAAAAATGAAAAAAATCTTTCTTTTTTGCGCCACGATTTTGATTGTAAGCACAAGCCACAGCCAAGACAAAACGCTTACGAAGTATGTTCGCCGTAACGCAAACACACCAGAAGCACAAGCCGATTTAGAGGCAATGAATGTAGCATTTAAAAAAATGCGAGAAATGGGCTGTGATAAGGGGCTGGCTTGGTACTACCAAGGTGCCATTCACAACATCCCCGGAGTCATCAATGGGCAAAATAAATTATGTCCACAATACCAAACAAGTAAAGATAAATTATGGGCTTGGGGTGATTGTACACACAATAGCTCTCAAAATGCGTCTTTAAACTTTTTGTTTTGGCACAGAATGTACATTTGGTATTTAGAAAAAATTGTAAGGGACTTATCTGGAAAACAAGATTTTGCTTTACCGTATTGGAATTATGGAAGTACAGATGTTACTAATAATGCTATGGCAGGGCCAATTAGAAATAATGATGGGTCTTTGTTTGAAGCCGCTCGTTGGAGTATTTTGAATACTGGACAGCCTATTCCATCAGAGCAGGTTGACCAAATTCAATTAGCACTTGAGGAGCTAAAAACCAATCCCTCTTTTGCAGGAAAAGCTGGATTTAGTAAGAGCTTAGAAATTGCACCACATGGTTTTATGCATGACTTAATTGGGGGAGAATATGCAGAACCAGCAGAAACTTATTATAATTCTATCTACCAAAAAAACATGTCTGGACTCATGGCCAATGTACCATCAGCGGGATTTGACCCAGTTTTTTGGTTACACCACAGTATGATTGATCGCATTTGGGAGTCTTGGGATCTTTCTTCTTATGGTCAACGTCCAAGTTTAGATGATTTGAAAAACAATCCATGGCCGTATGAATTTATAGCACCAAACGGAGATAAAATTACTTATACCATGGAAGAAATGTATAATGTAGTATTTAATTTAGATTACAAATACGATTCATTATTATACGGTTCTAGTACGCCAGTTTTAGCTTCTTCAGAAAACAAAGCAAAAATTGCAAGCCCATTACAAGACGAGAAAGAACAAGTGGTTTGGGAACAAAAAGTTGGAAAAGTAATAGGAGAGGACTCTTTTATTCACAAAGTAACCAATAAATTCGCAGCAAGTACAAGCAAATCATTAAAGAGCAAACCAAATGCAAAAATGGTATTGAATTTAGATGTTGCTGTGTATAAAGAACCAACAGATTACTACACAGTTTATCTTCGCTATCCAGGTAAAAAAGATCAGTATGTTGGCCTTATGACCTTCTTTGGCGTTGCTCACGATCATGGCACTGGAGAAAATCATGAAATAGGAGAGAGTGGCGTAAAATTGAAGTATTCGTACTATGTTTCAGACGACTTGGTTAATACAGATACTAATTTTGAAATTGTTCTAAAAAAGAAAGGATCGGGAGATGCTAAAGTTACTTTAGAAAAAATTAGTATAGTACAACTCAATTAAGAATTAATGATACAGGATATTAAGAAAGCGATACTAACTGGTATCGCTTTCTTAAGTTTATATTGTATTTTTGAGATAATAGAAATAAATGCATGGATAATACCGTAATACATTGTAAAAATTCAGGGTTAGTGTTATTGAATTCTTATATATTAATGTTGTTTAATAGGCTAGAATTAATTGAGAATGATAAATTTAAAGATGCTATCGCTCAACAAAAAGCAGTATTAAGTTTGCAATATATAGCTACTGGTCAAGCCAATTCAATAAATGAACATTTGAATTTGAATAAAGTTTTATGTGGACTCCCATTAAGTACAACTATTAACAGTGGGATAACATTTTCTAGTAATGAAATTGAACAAATGAATGGACTATTAAGGGCAATAATATCTTATTGGAAAGAAATTGGCGAAACTAGCATTGATGGCTTTCGAGGTAATTGGTTAATTAGAGATGGTATACTAAAAGAAGATTCAGAAAAATGGGATATAACCGTAGAAAGAAGAGCGTATGATGTATTATTAAATTATGCACCATTTTCTTTTTCTATGATAAAATTACCTTGGATGCTTAAACCACTACAGGTTACTTGATTAAAATGATATAAAAAAAAGCCGTCTCTTTCATTAAAATGAGAAGGCTTTTTTATTATTTAATCATTTTAAACTTATTTTGAAAATAAAAGTATACCCAACGGGCTAAATATTAAAAATTATTTTACTATAATTTTCTTTGTTGCTTTCCCTTGGTTTGTAACAACTTCTACATAATAAGTTCCTTTCGCTAATTCTGTAGCGTTTATGATAGTAGTTGTTGCTGTTTTTACCAGTTGACCTAATTGGTTGTAAATACTTACTTTTTCTATCTGTAAATTATTCTCTAAAGCAATATTTACAATTCCGTTTGATGGATTTGGGTAGATAGAAAAATTAGTTTGAACAAAAGTATCAGAAGCTAAAACAGTTGTTAAATTAAATATTCTTACTTGGCCTGAATTAGTACCATTTCCGTCACTATAATTTGAACCAGCAGCTAAAATACTTCCATTTGATGATAATGATATACCATAGCCACAATAATCACCTGCAGCTTCTCCATTAATATCTGACCCTATTTTTGTCCAAACACCTGAAATATTTTGATAAACACGAACATGACCTGAATCAGAACCATTTCCATCATTTTGATAGGCACCAATGGCTACAATACTTCCATCGGATGATAAGGAAACGCTATGACCACTATAATCATTTGCAGCTTCTCCATTAATATCAGCTCCTATTTGTGTCCAAACACCCGAAATATTCCTGTAAACACGAACATGACCTGAATCCGTACCATTTCCATCATTTAGACGAGCACCAATGGCTACAATACTTCCATCTGATGATAAAGAAACACTCCTGCCACTATTATCGTTTGCAGCTTCTCCATTGATATCAGCTCCTATTTTTGTCCAAACACCAGATACATTTTGATACACACGAACATGACCTGAATCAGTACCATTTCCTGCATTATAACGAGCACCAATGGCTAAAATACTCCCATCGGATGATAAGGAAACACTTTCGCCACTTTGATCATATGCGGCTTCTCCATTAATGTCTGATCCTATTTGTGTCCAAACACCAGATACATTTTGATACACACGAACATGACCAGAAAGATTACCATTGCCATCATTTGCATTAGCACCAATAGCTACAATACTTCCATCGGATGATAAAGAAACACAAACACCACTTAAATCAACATCAGCTTCTCCATTAATATCTGATCCTATTTGTGTCCAAACACCTAATACATTTTGATACACGCGAACATGGCCTGCATCATCAGTACCGTTTCCGTTATTTTGAGCAGCACCAATAGCTACAATGCTTCCATCTGATGATAAAGAAACACTGCGACCGCAATAATCATTTGCAGCTTCTCCATTAATATTCGATCCTATTTGGGTTTGTGCTAAAGAAGTTAAAGAAATAAGAAATAGTAAATAGTAATTTTTTTTCATTTTAATTTTTTTAATTTTTAGCAAAAGAACACAATTAAATTCATTTATTAAAACAAATACATATACGTAAACATTTAGCTGAAAAGCGTAGATAATTTAAAAATATTCGTTTTACATTTTTAAATTTAAAAGTGTATTTACTAACTGAAGTGCAGTATGAAAGTTATTGTCTCAAGATTTTTTCCATAGATTTTCCTTTGGCCAATTCATCAATCATTTTATCCAAGTAACGAATCTGTTGCATAAGTTTATTTTGAATGTCTTCTACACGATATCCGCAAATTACTCCAGTAATTTTTGCAGCATTTGGATTGATTTGTGGAGCATTATTGAAAAAATCTTCAAAATTGGTTTTGTCATCTAGAATCTTCTGAAAAGACTGTTCATTATAGCCTGTCAACCAAAAAATGATTTGATGTACTTCTTCTCTGGTACGACCTTTTTTTTCTGCTTTAGCAATATAATGAGGATAAACACCCGCAAATGACATTTTAAAAACCTTTGTATTTTCCATTTATTTAATCAAAGTTAAACTTTAAGTATTCCTCTAAAACCTCTTGCAGCATAATAGGATTCGGCTCCATTATGATAAAGAAAAACAGTATCATAACGTCTGTCGCAAAATAAAGCACCACCAAGTTTTCTAATTGTTTCGGGAGTTTTTACCCAACTAGACGTTTTTAAATCAAATTTACCTAATTGTTGCAGTTCACGATATTGGGTTTCTGTTAATAATTCGATACCCATTTCATCAGCTAATGCTTCAGCACTGTTTTGAGGTTTATGTTCTTTTCTGGATTCCAAAGCTGCATGATCATAGCAAATACTTCGACGTCCTTTAGGGCTTTCAGCAGAACAATCACAAAAAATATATTCACTAGTTTTAGCATCAAATCCAATAACATCGGGTTCACCGCCAGTTTCTTCCATCAAATCCAATGACCACAGTTTGTTAGGGTTGGCAATTAGTTTTTTTTCAACTGAATTCCACTCTATGTCTTTGTGACGAATTAGGTTGTCTTCAAAGCGTTTTTTCAAAATTTTTAATAATGTCTCTTTAGCATCTTGAGATAACTCTTTTTGAATTGATTTTGCCATTTTTTAAGATTGATTAATTTAACCAAATATAAGAAAATACAGCTAATTTATTTTTAATTTAAACATCATCCTGAGATTTATCGTATCGGCTTGAAGCATTATTTAAAATTGATTTTATTCTATTTCGTAATCGTTCAGGCTTTAAAACTTCTAAACTATCGCCAAATCCTAATATAATTCGCTCCAATTCATAATTCTCAATTAAAAACAAATTAATAATGATGCTTCCATCTTCATTTTGATGCAATAGTCTTTGTGAATTATGCAGAGGTTTAGTAATTACATAAGGTGCATTGTAAGCATCAATCCACAATTGAACTACTCGTGGTTGTAAGCCTTCATTTACAGTGACACCAATTACATTTTTATAATAT
>CBFHBH010000184.1:0-5269 GCA_965653735.1 uncultured Flavobacterium sp.
ATGTAATGTAAAACATTCGCATTGTTTCCAGAAGCAATAATTGGAGTGTAAGCAAAACCTTTAGAACGGTTGCGTAAAAATTCGTGAGCTAACTCGGCTTCGATTTCGTATTCCATTACATTTGGTTTAACAAATGACAAAAGTCGGCGAATACCTTTTTCTGTAATGTTACATGCATGCTGAATTAAATCGATTTCTTCACTTTCCTTAATAGAACGTAAGCGTTGTAAAATAGGATTCGATTTTTCTACTTTGTGAGCAGGATAATTTTCTTTCCACCATTTTACAAATCTAGCTTCACGAGTTTCAGTTTCAATGGTTGCACGATAATGCTCATTAGTGTTAATATACATTGTATCAGCATAAGCCATGATTTCTTTTAATGTTTTGTGAAAATCTTGTAGCCAAATAACAGTTTTAATTCCTGAAACTTGAAAGGCGCGTTCTTTGGTTAACTTTTCACCTTCCCAAACGGCAATATGTTCGTTAGTTTCTCTTAAAAATAAAATTTCTTTTAAATGCTCGTAAGGTGCATCTGGAAAAAGCAATAGAACACTTTCTTCTTGGTCAACTCCCGATAAATAGAAAATATCACGGTGTTGTGCAAATGGTAATGTGCTATCTGCAGAAACGGGGTAAATATCGTTCGAATTAAATACAGCAACACTGTTTGGTTTCATTAGTGCTGTAAATTTTCGTCTGTTTTTGATGAATAAATCTCGGTCTATCTGATGATATTTCATAATGAAATTATTTTGTAATAATGATTTTCAAATTTAGGATTTTGAAGCTAAATACTGTCATCAATTCTTTAAAATTAGCATTTAATTAGGATAATACTTTTTTTTAGCTATTTTCGTTTTAAATCTATCAACTTAAAACCAAAAAATAATATGAAACTTAAAATGATTTTGAGATTCGCTTTTATAAGTGCAATGTTATTTTCATGTACAGATAATGATGATAAAGAAACTAATCAAGATGAACCTCAGTTAATTGTGAAGTTTAAGTTTGATCCTAATCAAGCAAGATTGGATAATTTAGGACAACCATCGACAGTGCCAGCTGGCCACGCGGCTCAATCACCTATATTTAATAAAATTAGTTCTCATTATTTGGAATTTGCACCAACAGCATTTACGGCTTTAGGTCAAGGGACCATTTTATACAGAAATGCCGAGACAATTCAAGGTGGAGCTAATGCAATAGATTTTAGTAAGGCAAAAATCGTTGGTGAAGGAGAAGTTTTTTTATCAATCCCTTTAAAAAATATTACGCCAGGAAGTTATGAATGGGTAAGATGTTCGCTTTCGTATCAGGATTATAATATAAAAGTATTAAGTGCAGGTACAGAATATAATGGAACCTTGGCGAGTTTTGTTGGTTTCAGAAATTATATTTCTTCTTTTACTTCTGGGGGTTATACTTATGATGTAAATGCAAATAAAGATCAAGGTTTTTGGGCTTTTGGATTACAAGGATTTAATTATTCAACTTCGGGTCAAGCTCCAGCAGGGGCTACAACTGTTCCTAATCCGATAGCATCAACTTCACCAATTCCTGCAGGATCATGCGTAGTGACTGGAAAATTTGGTAATAATTTAGTCATAACTGGAAGTGAAACAAAAGATATAGAAGTTACCCTTTCACTTTCAATTAATAAAAGTTTTGAATGGACAGAAGTCACAGCAGATGGTAAATATGAGCCATCAATAGGAGAAAATGTAGTGGATATGGGTTTAAGAGGTTTGATTCCTAGTCATAACTAGAAAAAGTTGAAAAATATTTAGAAGCATTCAGAAGAAATTTTGGATGCTTTTTTTGTTTTTAATACGTATTTTAAATTCATTATAAATTAGGTAAAAAAGGTTGTGTTTACAGTCAAATTCCTTTACTTTTGTTTCAACTTTTTTAAATTAAAAAATCAAATCAATACTATGGCAAAATCTGCGCTTTTAAAGTCATCTTTAGCTAAAAAATACTGGATGGCTCTTACAGGTTTATTTTTATGCTTGTTTTTGACGGGACATTTATTAGGGAATCTTCAGTTATTGGCTGGAAGTTCACCAGAAGCAGCTTTAAAATTCAACAAGTATGCTTTGTTCATGACAACAAACCCAGCAGTAAAAATTCTTTCTTATTTAACCTACATTTCAATTATTTTTCATGCAATCGACGGGATTATGTTAGCTTTTCAGAATAAAGCGGCGCGTCCAGTAGGGTATGCAATGAACAAACCTCAAGTAAATAGTAGTTTTGCTTCAAGAAATATGGCGGTACTGGGAACAGTAATTTTAGTGTTCATTGTAACTCATATGGTGAGTTTTTGGGCTAGAATGCATTTTGATGAAAAAATGCCGCTTCAAAAAATGACAGTAGAGGTACAGCCGGGGATGAAACAAGATTTCTATCTTACTACAGATGGTGGATATGTCCCAGTGAATGACCCAACATATGTTGTTAAGAATAGAACTGAAATTTATGAGGCAAATGCGAATGTGAAAGTGAAAGAAGCTTATAAAGATTTACATAAAATCACTTTCGATTTCTTTAGAGAACCACAGTATGGTTTAGCATTTACAATTTTATATGTGATTTCAATGATTGTTTTGGCTTTCCATTTACTTCATGGTTTCCAAAGCGCATTTCAATCATTAGGGGTTAATAATAAATTCACGCCTGCAATTAAATTGTTCGGAACAGGATTTGCAATCGTAGTGCCTTTATTGTTTGCAATTATTCCTCTTTTCATTCACTTTACAAAATAATCAACATCAGAAATATATTATGAAGTTAGATTCTAAAATACCAGAAGGTTCTATTTCAGAGAAATGGACTAATCATAAAAATCATTTAAAACTTGTTGCGCCAAACAATCGTCCCAAAATAGACATTATAGTTGTTGGTACTGGATTAGCGGGAGCCTCAGCTGCTGCTTCTTTAGGAGAAATGGGTTATAATGTAAAAGCATTTTGTTTTCAAGATTCTCCACGTCGTGCGCACTCAATCGCTGCACAAGGAGGTGTAAATGCAGCAAAAAATTACCAAAACGATGGTGACTCAGTTTACCGTTTATTCTACGATACTATCAAAGGTGGTGACTACCGTGCTCGTGAGGCTAATGTTCACCGTTTAGCTGAAGTGTCTGGAAACATTATCGACCAATGTGTGGCTCAAGGTGTTCCTTTTGCACGTGAATACGGCGGAATGTTAGATAACCGTTCATTTGGTGGAACACAAGTACAACGTACTTTTTACGCTGCTGGTCAAACAGGACAACAATTATTGTTAGGAGCTTATTCGGCTTTATCTCGTCAAATTGGTTTAGGACGTGTTAAAATGTACAACCGTCACGAAATGTTAGACATTGTAAAAGTTGATGGTAAAGCTAGAGGAATTATCGCTCGTGATTTAGTTACAGGTGAAATTCAACGTCATTCAGCTCACGCAGTAATCATTGCTTCTGGTGGATATGGAAATGTTTATTTCTTATCTACAAATGCAATGGGTTCTAACGTAACTGCTGGATGGAAAATTCACAAACAAGGAGCTTTGTTTGCTAACCCTTGTTATGTGCAAATTCACCCAACATGTATTCCAGTTCACGGAACTAATCAGTCAAAATTAACGTTGATGTCTGAATCGTTACGTAACTCAGGACGTATTTGGGTACCAAAGAAAAAAGAAGATGCTGAAGCAATTCGTTCAGGTAAATTAAAACCAACACAAATTGCAGAGGAAGATAGAGATTATTTCTTAGAAAGAAGGTATCCAGCTTTTGGTAACTTAGTACCACGTGACGTAGCTTCTCGTGCTGCTAAAGAGCGTTGTGATGCTGGTTACGGTATTGAAGCTAATGATACAAATGAAGGAGTTTACTTAGATTTCTCTTCAGAAATTATTGCTAAAGGTAAGCAAGCTGCTTATGCAAAAGGAAACCATAATCCTTCTGATGCAGAAGTTACTGCTTTAGGAAAACAATGGTTAGAAGAAAAGTATGGTAACTTATTTACCATGTACCAAAAAATTACGGATGAAAATCCATACGAAACACCAATGAAAATTTACCCAGCAGTGCACTATACAATGGGTGGTGTATGGGTTGATTATAACTTACAATCTACAATTCCTGGCTGTTTCGTTGCTGGAGAGGCTAATTTCTCTGATCACGGAGCTAACCGTTTAGGAGCTTCTGCATTAATGCAAGGTTTAGCTGATGGTTATTTCGTATTGCCTTATACAGTTTCTAACTATTTAGCTGATGAAATTCGTACAGGTAAAATTTCTACTGACTCTGTAGAATTCGTTGAAGCAGAAAAGAGAGTACAAGACCAAATCAATTTCTTCTTAAATAATAATGGAACTAAATCGGTAGATTATTTCCACAAACGTTTAGGAAACATTATGTGGAATAAAGTAGGAATGGCTCGTAATGAAAAAGGTCTCACTGAAGCTATCGCAGAAATTGATGCTTTGCGTAAAGAATTCTATGCAGATGTTTTTGTTCCTGGTGATGCTGATGAAATGAATCCAGAATTGGAAAAAGCAATTCGTGTGGCTGATTTCATGGAGTTAGGTCAATTAATGGCAATGGATGCTTTACAACGTAAAGAATCTTGTGGTGGTCATTTCCGCGAAGAATACCAAGATGCTGAAGGAGAAACGTTACGTGATGATGAGAACTTCGCTTTCGTAGGAGCTTGGGAATATCAAGGAGAAGACATCAACAAAGAAGTATTACACAAAGAAGAGTTGAAATACGAGTTTATCAAAATCGCAGCTCGTAACTATAAATAAAAAAGGCATTAGCCAAAAGGCAATAGTGAATGAGTTCAGTCAAATCATATAAAGATTTATTAATTTGGCAAAAAGGTTTAGAAATAGTTTCTAATGTCTACAAATTAGTAGAAGATTTTCCAAAAAATGAATTATATGCTTTGACAAGCCAAATAAAAAGAGCTTCAATCTCGATACCTTCAAATATTGCTGAAGGTTATGGCAGAAGTTCAACTCAAAGTTATATTAGTTTTATTAATATTTCTCGCGGTTCATTGTTTGAATTAGAAACTCAACTGATAATTGCTAATGAATTAAAATTTGTTAAAAATCAGGATTTGTATAATACTATTATTGAACAAATTTTAGAAGAATCAAAAATGATAAATTCATTTATTAATAAATTAGAGTTAAGTAAAACTAATGCCTAATGCCTAAAAGCTAATGGCTATAAAAAGATAAGATTATGGCATCTAAAAAGAATATTAATATA
>CBFHBH010000185.1:0-5247 GCA_965653735.1 uncultured Flavobacterium sp.
ATAACTCCTGAATTAATAGAACAAGAAGGTGTTTCGTTTGATGAAGCGTTACATATCTTGAAAAAAGACTATAAAAGTCAAAGCAGGGCTTGGGCAAGTTTTGGTGCTTACGATATGCGACAGTTTCAAAAACAATGTCAGGCATTAGAAAAAGGGTATCCTTTTGGTCCTTCGCATATCAATGTTAAAACCTTGTTTGCACTCAAAAACAAACTAGGTCACGAATTAGGTATGGATGGCGCCTTAAAATTTTTAGACATCCCACTTGAAGGCACTCATCATAGAGGTGTAGATGATGCTAAAAACATTGCAAAGATTTTAAGAGAGATTTTGAAATGAGAAAACCAGCTGTGAGGCTGGTTTTGTTTTTAAAAAAGTAGACAATACTCCGTTGTCTTATAGTCTACTTTTTTTAAAATTTGGTTTTATGGATATAAAACAAAAATTTGGCCTCAAAATAAAAGAATTGCGAAAAGCAAAAAACTTATCTCAAGAGAAGTTAGCAAATTTGGCTGAGATTGATAGGACATATTTACCTACAATAGAAAAGGGAGAGCGTAACGTTTCTATAGAAGTAGTAGAAAAATTAGCAAAAGCTCTTGAAGTGAATATTAAAGATTTATTCGATGAATAGAGCGTATTACTCAAATTCTATTGAAGAATTTTTAGTTGAAGATGTCAATTCTATTTACGGGAAAATTTCAGGTAATTACGATTTGAACAAATTAACAATCCAACAATCAAATGCATGGAAAAAACAAATCGAAATTTTAAAAAAGTCCATTTCTTCATTTACGGGTAAAATTTACTTTGAATTTACAATCCCTAGAATGGGTAAAAGAGTTGATAATATTCTAATTATTGATAATTGTATTTTTGTTTTAGAGTTTAAGATTGGTTCGGATTTTTATGATAAATATGCTAAAGACCAAGCTTTTGATTATGGTTTAGATTTAAATAATTTTCATGAAGGAAGTCATAATCAAAATCTAATACCAATCTTAATTTCAGATAATGCTCCTTCTGTTACAAATACATATTCAAAAATTTTAGATTGTCTTCATCAGACTATTTGTGCAAATTCAAATAATCTCAAAGATGTAATTAATAATACACTTCAAAATTTAAAATCTTCCGATAAGATTGATACCAAATTTTGGGAACATTCTACTTATAAACCTACGCCAACAATTATCGAAGCGGCAACAGCTCTATATAAAAAACATAATGTTTTAGAAATTTCTAGAAGTGATTCAGGTGCAGAAAATTTATCTGTTACTTCAAATTGTATTTCGGAAATAATTGACTTTTCAAAAGAGAATAATAAAAAATCTATATGTTTTATTACTGGAGTTCCAGGTGCAGGAAAAACTTTAGCAGGATTAAATATTGCTAATATCCGTTCAAATTATATTGAAGAAGAACATGCGGTCTTTCTTTCTGGCAACGGTCCATTAGTTGATGTGTTAAGAGAAGCTTTAGCTAGAGATAAAGTGAAGACTGCTAAAGAGAATGGTGAAAATTTGTCTAAAGAGAATGCTAAATCTCAAGTTAAATCATTTATACAAAACATTCATCATTTCAGAGATGCTTCTTTGAGAGATGATAAAGCACCAATTGAGAAAGTTACAATATTTGATGAAGCTCAAAGAGCTTGGACAAAAGAGCAAGCATCAAGTTTTATGAAAAGAAATAAAGGAAATTCAGAATTTAATAAATCTGAACCTGAGTTTCTGATTGAGGTAATGGATAGACATAAAGATTGGTGTACAATAGTTTGTTTAATAGGTGGTGGTCAAGAAATAAATACAGGTGAGGCTGGTTTAGAAGAATGGATACGACCTTTTGAAAAAAACTTCAATGATTGGGATATTTATTATTCATCAAAAATAACAGAAGATGAAAATTATATAAATGATAATGATGCTTTAACTATATTAAAAAATAAAGATGCTGTAAGAAAAGATGAGTTGCATTTGTCTGTTTCTTTGAGATCTTTTAGAAGTGCCCAATTATCAAGCTTTATTCAAGAAATTATAAATAATGATATTAAGGCGAAAAGTATTTATCAAGAGTTTATAAAAAAAGATTATCCAATTAGAATTACTAGAGATTTAGATAAAGCTAAAGCATGGCTGAATAAAAAATCAAATGGAGCTGAAAGAACTGGAATAGTGGCTTCTTCTGGAGCTATTCGTTTAAGGCCTTTTGGATTGAATGTGAAAGCAAAAATTGATGCGCCAATATGGTTTTTGAATGATAGAGAAGATATTCGTTCATCATATTTCTTAGAAGAAGTAGCAACAGAATTTGATATACAAGGATTAGAATTAGATTGGACTTGTGTTGCTTGGGATGGAGATTTGTTTTACCATAATAATCAATGGAATTATAAAAAATTTACAGGCACAACTTGGAAGAATTGTAATAGTGTAGAAAGAATAAAATATTTGATTAATTCTTACAGAGTTTTATTAACAAGAGCGAGACAGGGCATGATTATTTATATTCCTGAAGGAAATAATGAAGATTTAACTCGCCCAAATTTTATGTATGATGGAACGCATGATTTTTTTATTAAAATTGGGATTGATGAAATTTAGATAACATAAAAAAAAACACCAACATTTCTGCTGGTGTTTTTTATATAAAATGTTGAGGTTATAAATTAATCCTCCAATAAAACTTCCAAAATCGTAATCGCGGCATCACTAATTTTAGTCCCAGGACCAAAAACAGCCACGGCTCCCGCGTCAAATAAGAACTGGTAATCTTGCGCAGGGATTACACCTCCTACAATCACCATAATGTCTTCTCGGCCGTATTTTTTCAATTCTTCAATTACCTGAGGAACCAAAGTCTTATGTCCCGCTGCCAATGACGAAACACCTAAAATATGCACGTCGTTTTCTACGGCTTGTTTGGCTGCTTCTTGTGGCGTTTGGAACAATGGACCAATGTCCACATCAAAACCTACATCAGCATAGCCAGTAGCAACAACTTTTGCACCACGATCATGCCCGTCCTGACCCATTTTGGCAATCATGATACGAGGACGACGACCCTCTTTTTTAGCGAATTCATCGGCTAATTGACGCGCTTTTTCAAAGCTTTCGTCATTTTTTATTTCTTTACTATACACACCACTAAAACTTCTAATTTGTGCTTTGTATCTTCCAAAAACGCTTTCTAATGCATCACTAATTTCGCCAAGAGTAGCTCTGTTTCGTGCTGCATCTACAGCTAGATCTAGTAAGTTACCATTTCCTGTTTTAGCACACTCAGTAAGTTTTGCTAAACATTCAGCAACTTTAACGTTGTCACGCGTCGCTTTTATTTGTTCCAAACGCTCGATTTGTTGTTTACGAACGGTTTGGTTGTCTACTTCAAGGATATGTAATGGGTCTTCTTTTTCCAAACGGTATTTGTTCACCCCTACAATAATATCTTGTCCGCTGTCAATACGCGCTTGTTTACGTGCTGCAGCTTCTTCAATGCGAAGTTTCGGGATACCGGCTTCAATAGCTTTGGTCATTCCGCCCAGTTCTTCTACTTCTTCAATTAAAGCCCAAGCTTTTTCAGCAATTTCAGCCGTTAAGCTTTCTACATAATAACTTCCTGCCCAAGGATCTACCGTTTTACAAATTTTGGTTTCTTCCTGTAAAAAGATTTGAGTATTACGGGCAATACGTGCTGAGAAATCTGTTGGTAAGGCAATCGCTTCATCTAACGCATTGGTATGTAACGATTGTGTTCCTCCAAATGCTGCTGCTGCTGCTTCGATAGCTGTTCTGGCAACGTTGTTGAATGGATCTTGCTCGGTTAAACTCCAACCTGATGTTTGGCAGTGTGTTCTTAGCGCTAATGATTTGTCATCTTTGGGATTAAATTGCTTTAATAGTTTTGCCCAAAGCATACGACCTGCACGCATTTTTGCAATTTCCATAAAATGGTTCATTCCAATTGCCCAGAAAAAAGATAGACGAGGTGCAAATGTATCTACGTCCATTCCAGCCGCTAAACCGGTACGAATGTATTCCAATCCATCCGCTAAAGTATAAGCCAACTCAATATCGGCAGTGGCTCCGGCTTCTTGCATGTGATAACCAGAAATTGATATTGAATTGAATTTTGGCATTAATCTACTTGTGTATTCAAAAATATCGGCAATGATTTTCATCGATGGAGTAGGTGGGTAAATATAGGTATTACGCACCATGAATTCTTTTAGAATATCATTTTGAATCGTTCCTGATAATAGGCTAGGAGCAACACCTTGTTCTTCGGCAGCTACAATATAGAATGCCATGATAGGCAATACTGCACCATTCATGGTCATCGAAACCGACATTTCGCCTAACGGGATTTGGTCGAAAAGGATTTTCATATCCTCAACCGAATCGATGGCAACACCAGCTTTTCCTACGTCACCCACCACACGTTCGTGATCTGAATCATAACCACGGTGTGTAGCTAAGTCAAAGGCAACTGATAATCCTTTTTGTCCGGCAGCTAAGTTTCTTCTGTAAAAAGCATTACTCTCTTCAGCAGTTGAGAAACCAGCGTATTGACGGATTGTCCAAGGTCGGCGAACATACATGGTAGCATATGGACCACGTAAATTAGGCGCGAAACCTGCTCCAAATTCCAGATGTTCTAAACCTTGAATATCAGCTTCAGAATAAGAAGATTTTACTTCTATTCCTTCAGCTGTTGTGAAATTTTGCACTTCGACAGGCTCAGTGTGCAATTTCATATCTTCCGACTTTTGACCTTCGCCTTTCGACTCTAATGTAATATGTTGTATATTTTTTCGCATTATTATTCTATAACTTGAAATTGATAATGGCGGTAATTTATATTTTTGTTTTTGTTGTTAACCAAAGCTCCAACTGCGGCAGTTGCAACGCCTCCAGTGAAAACAGCCACTGCAGATTCATTACTTCCAGCTGCCAAAACACCAGATGTAGCTAATAAACCAGCACTTGCTCCAAAAAGAATGTTCTTTACTGTACGACCACCTTTAGGATAATGCTTAATACTAGCGATATTATTTATTTTAACTTCTGCACCATCAATAGTTATTGTTTCATTGTCTTTTACTGAAAAACTACCTACCATTTTTTTACGGTCTAAAGTTGTAATTTTTGTTCTTTGACCTTCTTCAAAAAGCACAGATTTACCAGTTGTTTTATTTGTTGCTTCAAACTTTTTTGTTTGTGCAAAAAACGTAAAACTTGTAAAGAC
>CBFHBH010000186.1:0-5231 GCA_965653735.1 uncultured Flavobacterium sp.
CCTTTAAAATATAGATTAGTAAATGAAGGTTGGTATAAAAAAGAACAGCTCAAAATTACAGGAGGAAATTTATATTGGGCACTCCAAGGAACAAGAGACTTAAAAAAGACATTCAGTTATATACCACTACATTTTATGGCAGAGTCAAGTGTGAATGAAGAAGTGGTGTTTAAATCTGAAAATCTTGAAAATAAATACAAGATGTCAAATGATGAGTTGCTAGTTAGAGTAAAAGATAAACTGAGGCCATATGTTATGGGTGATGGATCATCTTATAAATTTAAATGGTTTAAAGACATTCATGAAAAATATGAAAACAATAAATCTTCTCCCAACTATCAAAAAGAACTCAACGAACAAAAAGATTTGAGAACATTAAGGAATGAATATCTTCATTGGTCAGCAAGAAGAGAAGGAATTGGAATGGATCCTACGTCAGATAGAAAGAGAATGGTTTATTAATGTTTTACTATGAATCTTCAATTCAAAAAATATAAAATACAAAAAGGAGATACCTTAAGTAGTGTTGCTAAAAAATTTAATTGCAAAGAATATGATTTGAAATCACATCATAATGTGTATTGTGAAATAAAAGATTTGATTGGGTTAGATTTTCCAGCACATTTAACAGAGTTGATTTTGCCTTCTTTTGAGTTCAATCAAAAAGAAGATACTATCTCTTTACGAAAATTTGTAAGACTTGGAAGTAAAAGTAAACTAGAGCTTTATCCCTCAACACTTAATAGAAATTACGGGGTATTTATAGTATTAGAAAAAGGAGATGATTCACAAACTATAAAATACGAGATAAATCTTCGTTACATAAGACAACAAGAAGAAGAAAAGGTTTTTGAACTCAATAGGATTTCTAAAATATATATAAATGATGAAGAGGCTGATGCAATTGCTGATGTTTTAGCCGTAAAAGTTGCCCAAGTGCTTTATCCGTTACAGATTTTGATTGATGAAAACGGAAGTTTTTCGGGGATTGCTAATTATGAACAAATTAAGCAAAGATGGGAAACTATAAAAGAGAATATTTATGACGAATATGAAGGTGAATGGGTAGATAAGTACATAGAAATCAACGAAGAAGTCTTAAATGAAAAAGAGTCAATAGAGCTTTCATTGCTTAGTGATTATTTTATTAGAGCCTATTTTAATGGAATTTATTGTGAGTATCCTGAGAAAAAATCAAAAAACGATGAAATCAAGTTTCCTGTTTTGAACGATGTGAGCGATATAAATTATACTGTAAAAAGCGAAATAGAGGAGTATTATGACGAGTCAAATTATATTGTATTAAATCAAAACGGTACAATAAATGAAGATAGATCGAAAGAAGATTTAGAGTCGAAGTTTAATTTTCCTTTTTATGCTAATCCTGATTCAAGCTATACAATTGCAGACGGAAGTTATCGAGGTAAATATTTTTTAAATGCAAGTGATCGTTCTATCGAAGCAGCTTATGTTGAAGCTTCAGTTGCGCTTAACAGTCCGGAACGAATTAAAGTTTCAATTGCAAATCTTAATCCAAACTCTAATTCAGGAATTAGAAATACAGATTCTAAAATTTTGATAGAAGAAAAGAAAGAACTGCAAAAACAAAGTCATTTTTTAATTGATTAAGTCCAAGCCATGAGTGAAAAACATTTAGTAGTACAAGACGCGATTTGTAAATGCCAATTTGGAAGTGCACCAGATAAGTTAAAAGTACTTTCACATAAAAAAGAATATGCTAACGACAAAGATGGGAGCAAAAAATTAATTGCTACCACTAAGGAAATTGGTGCGGCTACTTTTGAAAAAAATACTTTTGGTAACTGTCCTAAAATGGGAAACCCACCGCCGCCATGTAAACCTAATGTGACCGAGTGGAAAGGTTTTTATAAAGATGTTGTCATGAGCAATAAAGGAAATCCATTATTAGAAGATAGTAAAGCAGTTTGTGCAGTTGCTGGCTCTCCTTGTATAGAAATCATTAAACACGGACAAATGACATCGGCAGGAGCACAAAATTTTAAAAATGCCAACCCTGCGGTACAAAAGCAGTTGAATCCGATGGTTAGTAACTCAAAAATGATATCAAGAAAACCAACTCATCAAGGGAGTGAAGATGCTTCTAAATAAATGCCGTAATTATGCCTAAAGGAGTAAAAAAAATAAAGTGGAATAGTTCAGAACCTGGAGGTGCTGGTGTATATTCTAAACAATCAATACCTAACAAGCTTTTAACTATTGAGCCTGATAAATTTGCATGGTTTTCAGTTAATGAATGGTATCCTGATACGACAAAAACGGAAAAAGAAAAAAATCTTACTTGGATTAGACAGGATGGTAAAGAAAAGTTCATTGTAAAGAAAATGGTTCTTCCTTCTAACAATCTCTATGGTTTTAGATTGGAGAAGAAGCTTTGTGGTCCTTATACGTATTACATTGAAGCAAGTATGTCCGGTAAAAGAGATTTGAAAAATGAAACTGGATTGTATGTACGTGGCTATTGTACTCCTAAAATTATTAATAGTAAATGGAGTACATCTAATGATGGAAAAGATGAAAGAAGTAGACAGTTTAGTTACGGAGAGAAACTTTATTTAGGACTTAATACAGAAGGATTAAATGGTAATATACTAACTGTAGAGATTTATAGGTTTAGAGAAGGAAGTTACATAACAGGAAAAAAGAAAGACAATCATATAAGGACAATTGCCAATGTAGAAGTAATTGACGGCGAAATTAATCTTGAAATCAATAACACTTCCTTATGGAAAGCAGATATTGTTGATATTGAAGAAACTGAAAAGTTTTATATAAAGGTAAAAGATGCATTTGGTAACTATATTAAAGATGATAAAGATGACATCATACATGCACGTTATTTAAGAATCAAAAATAAAAGTGTACCACAAACTCCTAAAAAGCCTACAAACAATACACCTGTTAAAGTTGGTGAAACTGAGGTCAATAAAAAGAAAAATGAACTTTGTAGATTTTCAATAATTAGCATTACTGAAACCCAAAAAAAAGATGGGAAGGAAGAAAAAACTCCAGTAGAAGTTTATAAAGAAGGAACAACATTATTTGGTTCAAAAATAAGTACTGAAATAATCAATCAAACTGTTTTTTTTGAATTTGATCAAAGTGTTTTGACAGCTGCTTCGAAAAAAGTACTAGATAACTTGGTTAATTATCTTATTGATAATCAGTCTTCAAAAATAACTTTGGAAGGTTATGCCTGTGTAATAGGTAAGCAAGATTATAATAGAGAGCTATCTTTAGCAAGAACGGCAACGGTAAAAAAATATTTTATAGATGGAGGGATTGATCAGAGAAGAATAATCTGTAATGCGAAAGGTGAAATTCAGCTAAATGATGGTAAAATTATTGGAGGGGCTGATGATGATAAAAATGGGAAAGATAATATCCTTCATAAAGAGGAAAAAAATTATGTAGAAGCAAGACGTGTTGATATTTCTTTTTTGGCATACACTCACAATGCAGATACAATTATTTATGAGACAATTGCGCCAAGTAAGTTTAAAGATATCCTTGTTGAAGTGAAGGAATTTGAAACAATTGCATGCCATCAACCAAAAAATAATAAACATAAAAAGAAAATAAAAGCTACTTCGGTTGAGTATTCTCAAAAAGGAGGAATTGAAAAAGAAGCTGATAATTTAGCAGTACCAGTTCGTTCTGCTCTTGCTACATGGGATCCAGCTCCATTACAATATATTTGGCCTTCAATGTCGACACCTACTAAATATTTTGTAGATATTCATAGTTGTAGATATTTTACTGACAGTAGATATAACACATTATTGATTAAAGCTTATCCAGATATTCATTGGAAATTCGATTTATATGTTAATCTTAGTAATAAGTTGAGTATTAAATGGCAAAAATTATCTAAGGAAAGACATGCAGAAATGAGATCTAATGCTTTGAAGTTAGCCAATGAAGCAAAAGGGAAATATACAGAGGTTGATTGTGGATTTAAATTAGAAGCTAAATTCGATAAAAACAAAGAAGGAGTTTATGGAAGTAATAGAGATTTAACATTTAAATATACAGATAAAATAAAGAAGTTATTTTCTGTAATTTCTTCTGTTAAACAAATCTCGCAGGGTATTACATCGATAACTAAAGGTAAAATTGCTAAAACAAAAAGTGGAACGAATTTGCCTTTTACTGTTGAAATGTTACCTCCTGTTTTTCATTTTGGAACTGAATGGGAAGCTGATGTTGATCCTGACCATAAGAAGATTGGTACTAAAATAATATTGTATTTACAGGCAGAACCATTCGTAGGACTTTCATTAACTATTGACTTGCTTTGTATGGCTTTACAGGCAGGTGTTGCTGTAACTACTGGAGGAACGGGTAATGCTGCCGCTTTAAAAATATTTAATGAAGTAAGGGCTTGGGCAGAAGAAGGTTATGAGTCAGAGAGTGTCAAGATTTCATTAAAAATGTATATTGATCTTGTAATAACAGGAACTATTGAAGGTAAAATAGATGGAACTTTTAGTACAGTAAATAAAAGCAAAGAAGTTAATTTCGAATTAGCTTCTAAATTAGGAGTTGAACTTAAAGCGGGATTGAATCTTAAAGGAATGATAGTTATTATTGGGACTGTAAAAGAGCCTGTAGCTGAAGCTCATGCTGAGGGCGAATTAAGTGCTGGAGTTAAGATTGGAATTACATCAGGACACACTTTGAAATATGATTCAAATGTCGGAGTTTATTATCAACCAAAACTTGAAATTGATCCTTGTGTTGGACAGGTGATTTTAAAAATTAAAGTCGGCTTTTCCTATAAAAAAGCTTCATCTGATTGGACTCCATTAGATTACAATAAACAACATGAGTTTTTTCCTAAATTTGATATTGTAGATAGTTTGTCTAAAATGTTATCAATAGAAAATAAGGTGTTAATTTGGCCTAAAAAACAATAAAAATATTAATTGATGTCAGTAAGAATAATTTTTTCAATGTTAGTTTTGAATTTTTTGCAAAGTTGTAATTCTCAAAATATAGATTTAGCAAAGATGAATTTTCCTGAGTCTAAAAATGAGATTATAGGGGAGCATATTGATTTTAAAAAAGACCAATATATCAATGCATTAGGATTGGGTGAAAAATATAAAAACTTTGTGGTTTATAAAATTTCTGGTCAACCGTTTCTAAACTACAATTTGCCGGATGGCTGGTACTTGACCAGTTCTCCG
>CBFHBH010000187.1:0-5204 GCA_965653735.1 uncultured Flavobacterium sp.
CCTTTATCGGCAGCAGCTTCAATCAGGAAATCCAAAGCCGGGATAGCCGATTCGATTCCTTCTAACGAGAAACGTTTTTGTCCAACGTATTTTGTGTGTAAGAAGTTTTCGAAAGAAACCGCTTCGTTTAATTTTTTAAGGATGCGTTTCTTTTGGTCTGTATTGAAATTAGGTAAATTATCATTGATGTCTAAACGACGTTGAATCCAATCGATTACTTTAGGATCACGAATATACATGTACTCAACTCCAATGTGCTGACAGTAAACATTATCTAAATGTTTTATAATATCACGCAATGAAGAAGGATTTAAGTTTACCACTTTGGCGGCATCAAAAACGATATCTAAATCAGCATTTGAAAGACCAAAGTTTTCAATTTTTAAATCTGGTGAATACGTTCTACGTTCGCGTACAGGATTTGTTTTTGTAAACAAGTGACCGCGAGTTCTGTAAGCATCAATTAACTTAAGAACATTAAATTCTTTTTGAAGTTTATCAGTTACAACTGAACAATCTTGACCATTTGCTGATAAAGCCAATCCTTCAACGGGACCTGCTCCAAATTCATTAGCAAAGTCGAAACCTTGGAAGAAAGCTCTCCATGAAGGTTCCACGCTATCTGGATTTTCTAAATATTGGTCGTATAAATCGGCAAAAAAAGCCGTGTGTGCTGCGTTTAAAAAGGAAAACCTATCCATAATATTAAGTGAGGACGATTTGTGGTTAAAAATTTTGGCAAAAGTACAATACTTTACAATAATGTTCTAATGTTTTCATACTTTTATATCATAAAATATTCATAAAAATGAATTCAAGTAAGTACTCCTTCGTTTTTTTAACAAGAATTGCTATTTATGTTCAGTTTTTGTTGTGTTTCAGTTTTTTACAAGCTCAAGATTCAATTACAGCGCCTAAAAAAAATATTTTTTGGAAGAAGCTGCAAGTTGGTGGAGGATTAGGTCTTGGAATAGGGAGTAATTATACTAATATAACAGTTGCTCCTAGTGCAATTTATCCTGTTAATGAATATTTTTCTACAGGTCTAGGGATTCAATATAGTTATGTTAAGCAAAAAGGGTTGTATGATTCGCATATTTATGGGGCAAGCATAATTACATTATTTAATCCAATAAGAGAAGTTCAACTTTCTGCAGAGTTGGAAGAACTTAGAGTCAATAATACATATACTGCTTTTTCACCTTCCATAAAGGATGATTTTTGGAATACTGCTTTATTTCTTGGTGCAGGATACAGAAATCAAAATGTAACAATTGGTTTTCGATATAATATTTTATATAAGGAAGAGAACAATGTTTACAGCCAAGCTTGGATGCCTTTTGTTAGGGTGTATTTCTAATAGGTTAATTTTTAACAATTTGTATGGTAAAACCGTAATTCAAATCTTTTTTTTGAATTTAACTTTAAAGTACAAAAAGTTTATTATTCAGTATAGCAACTTTTTGCTCCAGTATCAGCCAAAACAAATTGCTTATGAGAAAAATTACCTTATGTTTAATGCTTTGTTTTGTTTTTCTAGCCAATAGCCAAACAAGAGGAATTATTGGAGGAACAAATTGGTTAAAGAATTGGACAAATTTTAAGCCAAAAACAACTGAATATAGTGAAGCTTCAAATGTTTTAGCTGGAGTTGTTAGTCAGGATATGATTCTTTATAAAAAAAATACCTACTTGTTAATGAGTAATGTGTATGTTACAAATGGTGCAACATTATTCATAGAGCCAGGAACGGTTATAAGAGGTGATTTTGAAACAGGAGGGACTCTTATAATAACAAAAAATGCTAAAGTCATTGCTATAGGAAATGAAACAGATCCTATTGTTTTTACATCTAGCAGACCAAGTTCAGAAAGAAAACCTGGTGATTGGGGAGGAATTGTAGTTATGGGTGAGGCAACCACAAATAATTTTACAGGGAGATTAGATTTAAATATTGAGTCACAGTATAATAGTTATGGTGGAAGTAAGGACGAAAGTGATTCTGGAATATTAAAATATGTAAGGATTGAATTTGCTGGAAAAAAAGGCAAAAATGGATTAAATAATAAAGGACTTTCATTGGCTGGACTTGGAAGTAAGTCAATTGTAAGTAATGTTCAAGTAAGTTTCTGTAATGATGACGCCTTTGTTTTTTATGGAGGAATACTAACAGTTGATAATCTGGTTTCTTTTAAAAATATGAATACAGATTATGAATTCACTGAAGGAGCACAGACTATTATAACTAACAGTTTGACAATTAAAAATCCTTATTCTTCCAGACCAGGGGAATCAAGATGTATAGAAGTAAAATCGTATGAAGTTGCTTCTAAAGCAGATTTAAGTAAAAGATTTACAAACGTTATTGCAAATAATATTACAATGTTCAATGAATCTGTTGAAGGCAACGGTTTGATAAAAGAAGCAGTTTTGATAAAAGAAAATTGTTCTTTCAATATAAGTAACAGTGTGGTTTCAGGATTCAGTCAAAGCGTTCTTTTTGATAAAGGATTCAAGGTTAAACTTGAAAACTTAGAGAAAATAAAATTAAGAGGATTACTTTTTAATAACTGTAGTGGTTATGTAGTAAGTGAAAACTCAGAGTACAATCAGCAAATTAAAAATTGGTACAGTGCCAATAATAATGTAATAGAATATTCTACAATCAATGATGTAGCTTTATTTTCTGAAATTGATTCGAAAAAGTTACCGGATTATAGAATCAAAGATCCAATCAATACCACTAGATTGGCAACAAACTAAAGTTTCCAAAACGAAAATTAACCCTTAAGTGAAAACTTAAGGGTTAATTGCTTTATAATCTATTGCGAAACCAAACTTTTTGCCATTCTCTTTTTAAAATTAAAAAAGAAACCTGTTCAGAAAGTTCGTGAATGTCTGAACCGTCTAAGCTTTTTATTTGTTTTTCTGGAACATCAATTATGTATAGAAGATTTAGATATTCAGCAAACTTAAACTGTATAAGTTTATATATTTTCTCTTGAAGTTGAATTTTTAAATCAATAGGTGAAATGGTAGTTTCGAAGTCTAAACTTTCGTTAGCAAGATTAAAATCTTTATTAATTTGCTCAACAAGTTTCAAATACAATTCCTCCTTCTGAGCTTCAGAAAGTAATAAGTCTGTATTTTTTGGTGATATGAACATTATTTTAAACTTTTCTACCCATTAAATTTTTTCCAAACTCCTTCAATATATCTTTCTTTTCTTGTTCTATAGTCATTTCTTCTAAAGTAACAAAAGCTCTCTGTGTGTAATCTTTAATTGCTTCTAATGTTGCATTGCTTGCCCCGGTTGTGTTGAAGATCTCTTTTGCTGAAATTATTTTGTCAGTATTATCAGTTGGTTGAATAGAAAATAAATGAAGCAATTGTTCTTTTATTTCTGCTGTGCCAAATTCAATGGCTTTAAGATAAAGATAAGTTTTTTTATTTTCAATAATGTCGCCACCCACTTGCTTTCCAAATGTTTCCGGATTTCCAAAAGCATCTAGATAATCATCTTGAAGTTGGAATGCAATACCAAGATTTAGACCGAAATTATAAATTAGATTCGCATTTTCTTCTGATGTTTCTGCAATAATGGCACCCATTTTCATGGCAGCACCTACTAAAACAGCAGTTTTGTATTCAATCATTTTAATGTACTCAGGAATAGTTACATCGTCACGAGTTTCAAAGTCAACATCCCATTGCTGGCCTTCACAAACTTCAAGTGCAGTTTTGCTGAATAATTTTGCTAATTCTCTAAATATTTTTGGGTCATATTGCTCAAAGTACTGATAGGCTAAAATAAGCATCGCATCTCCCGAAAGAATTCCAGTATTAATATCCCACTTTTCATGAACTGTTTCGTTTCCTCTACGTAAAGGAGCGTCGTCCATGATGTCATCGTGAATTAGTGAGAAATTGTGAAAAACCTCTACTGCTGTAGCTGCAGCCAATGCTTTTTCATAATTAGCATTGAAAATTTCGGCAGCCATTAATGTAAGAACAGGTCTTATTCTTTTTCCTCCAAGTGATAATATATATTTAATGGGATCATATAAATTTTTTGGCTCGTTGTTTATTTCTAAAGTCGAAAAATGTTTCGAAATTATCTCTTGGTAAAAGGAAATAGAATGCATGATTAAAATTTTGGCTAAAATACGCTAAAATAGATTATAAAGTCAATAGTAATCATAGTGTTAAAAAAATGTAAAAACTTTGGAAACTATTTTCGTGTTAAAAGTTTCCACTATATATTTGCATCGGAAATTGAAAATTAAACCAGTAGTTTCCAAAATATGAGAATTATGAAGTGTAAGATAATTGAAAAGGCAACTGATATGTTCTTAAAGCATGGTTTTAAGAGTATTACCATGGATGATATTGCCAGTCAGATGGGGATCTCAAAAAAAACAATCTATAAATATTATGCTAATAAAGAAGAGTTAATTGAAGAGGCTACAAACTTAACGCATGATAAAATTCATGAAGTTATTGAAAAGATTATTGAAAAGAATTTGAATGCTGTTGAAGAGAATTTTGCAATCAGAAGAATGTTTGATGATCTTTTTAGTTCGGCCGATTCTACTCCTTTGTTTCAACTAAAAAAGCATTATCCTGAGATCTATGAGAAAGTGATTTGTAAGGAAAACGAATCTTGCGATCAATTGTTTCGTCAAAATATACAAAAAGGTATCGAGGAAGGGTATTACAGAAAAGATTTGGATGTGGAATCCTCTGTACGCTTTTATTATACCCTTATATTGAATATTAATGAAACAACTGCTTTAGAGAAGGACAGTCAGGTTTTAGAATTATTAGCTTTAGAATACCATACACGTGCCATTGCTACTCCAAAAGGGGTAGAAGAACTAGAGAAACAATTAAAAACTAACCATAAATAATTCATGAGAAAAATAGTCATATTAATTAATCTAATTTATTTCGCACAGCTCAGTGCGCAAGAAGTGAATAAGAATGATGCGAAACAAAGTTATTCTTTCACTTTAAAACAGTCAATCGAGCATGCATTACAATATAATTATTCTGAAATAAACGCAGGTAGAGATATTGAGGCAGCCAAAAAGAAAAAATGGGAAACCACAACTATGGGTTTACCTCAACTAAATGGTAATGTTGGATACCAAAACAACTTTAAATTACAGGGTGATCATTTCGGTTTTGTTGGCACGAGTGAA
>CBFHBH010000188.1:0-5168 GCA_965653735.1 uncultured Flavobacterium sp.
CCTAATTTGGTTATTAACCCAACAACTGGAGTTATTGATTTAGCTGCAAGTGCTGTTGGTACATATACAGTTACTAGTACAATTCCAGGTGATACAGATTGCCCTACATCTACGGCAACGTTTAGTGTAACAATTAGTAACCCACCATCGGCTACAATCGCTTATGGTTCAGCTTCTTATTGTAAGAATAATACAACGCCACAATCTCCTATAATAACAGGAACAACAGGTGGTTTCTATTCTATTTCGCCAGCGTCAGGATTATCTATTAACCCAACTACAGGAGCAATCACACCAAGCACAAGTACTCCTGGTTTGTATACAGTTATTTATACTATACCTGCAGGAAGTGGATGCCCGGCATTTACAACTCAAACACAGGTTACAATTGATCAGTTGCCAGTTGGAACATTTAATTATGGTTCTGCACCTTATTGTTCTAATGGAGGATTTGCAACTCCTGTGTTTACAGGAGGTGGTGTTGCTGGTACATTTACATCTACTCCAGGTTTGGTTATTGATCCTACAACTGGTGTAGTTGATTTAGCTGCAAGTACAGTAGGCACTTATACAGTAACTAATGAAATTGCTGCAAATGGGGCTTGTCCAATAGTACAGGCTACTGCTACAATTACAATTAATGCGCTACCAATAGCAACATTTAATTATTTAACTGTTGATCATTGTCAGAGTGAAGGAAATATATTGCCTACATTTATTGGAGGTGGTGTTGCTGGTACTTTCAGTTCAACAGCAGGTTTAATAATAAACGCTACAACTGGTGAGATTGACTTAACTAATAGTACTGCAGGAACTTATACTGTTAATAATACAATTGCAGCAGCTAATGGATGTCCTTCTGTTGTTGAGCAGACACAAATAACAATTAATGCATTGCCAATAGGAACATTTAACTATGGAACTGCGCCATATTGTTCTAATGGAGGATTTGCAATTCCTGTGTTTACAGGTGGTGGTGTTGCTGGTACATTTACATCTGCTCCTGGATTAGTTATTAATCCTGCAACGGGTGAAATTGACTTAGCGGCAAGTACTGTTGGTACATATACTGTAACTAATGAAATTGCTGCTGGGGGAGGTTGTCCAATCGTTACAGAAACAGCTTCGATTACAATTACTGCTTTACCATTGGCTACTTTTACTTATGGAACTTCTGGTCATTGTCAAAGTGAAGGTACTGTATTACCTACATTTATTGGAGGTGGGATTTCGGGAGTATTTACTTCTTCTACTGGATTAATTATAAATTCTTCTACGGGTGAGATTGACTTAGCTAACAGTACAGCAGGAACTTATACGGTTTATAATACCGTTGCTGCGGCTAATGGTTGTCCACAAGTTCAAGAGCAATTCATAATTACCGTTAATGCAAATCCAATTGCTACTATTTCATCATCTGATTTAGATAACACAATTTGTGCTGGCGAATCTGCGACGTTGACTGTAAATCCTACAAACTTTGCTGTCGGTAATGCAACGTATGTTTGGTTGTTTAATAACGGAGTTATTCCTGGTGCAACTTCTTACCAATATAATCCTACACAAACAGGTTTATATGAAGTACAGGTAACAGTAAACGGGTGTACTAATGTAGTTCCAATCACGACTAACTTTACTGTTAATTTTGTGCCTCAAGCAACAATTGATGGAACTAATCTTGTGAAGTGTATTAATGAAATAGCTGTAATTACAGTAACTCCTGTAAATTATACAACAGCTAATCCAGTAACTTATTCATGGACACTTGATGGTGGACCACTGCCTGATACTACAAGTTCAATTAGTTATGATGATTATGGAATATATGTTGTTACTATTACAAATCAAGGGTGTTCTAGTACATATTCTATAACAGTTTCTCCAGATACAACTGAGATTCCAATTGATGCAGTAGGTGAATGTCAAGGATCTAGCTATATATTAACAGCTTCTCCTATCAATAGTTCATTTGATCCGACTAGCACAGTATACGAATGGACAAACTCTAATGGAGATATAGTTGCTTCAGGGCTTAATCAAAATACATTTAACGTAAGTCAGTATGTTCAAACAAACAACATTTCATCAGGAAGTTTCCCTCTAACATTCACAGTAAAAGTAACTACTTCACCTGATGGATGTATAGATACTCAAGATTTTGTTGTGTTGTCATCAATTTGTACTATTCCAAAAGGGATATCACCTAATGGAGATGGTAATAATGATACATTTGACTTAAGAGGTTTAGGTGTTAAACAGTTAAGTATTTTTAACAGATACGGTACTAAAGTTTATAGCTACAGCAATTATACAGATCAATGGCATGGACAAACAGATAAAGGTGATGATTTGCCAGTAGGAACTTACTATTTTGTTTTCGAACAAAATGATGGTCAAAATAAATCGGGTTGGATTTACATTAATAAATAAGATAGATTGTAGTCTGTGCGGTTTTGCACAGACTACATTTCTAACCAAATGAAAAAAATATTTTTCACAGCCCTAGTTGTTGTTCTAGCATTTACAGATGTTAAAGCTCAGCAGGATCCACATTATACACAATACATGTATAATATGAACGTGATGAATCCAGCCTATGCAGGGTCGAAAGAAAATTTAAGCTTTGGATTATTATTCCGAAAACAGTGGGTTGAAATTGAAGATGCACCTACTACATTTACTGCAACGGGTCATTCACCAGTTGGTAAAAATGTTGGACTTGGATTGTCTGTTGTTTCAGACAGAATTGGTCCAGTTGAAGAGAATAATGTTTATGGGGATTTCTCATATACATTAAACCTTGGTGGAGAACATAGATTAGCTGCAGGTATTAAAGCAGGTGTAACTTTTCAAAAGATTGGATTAAACAGTCAAATTGCTTCTACTTTAGCAGTTCCAACTGACGGCCCTTTTGCTGAAGATACTTCTAATGCGCATCTTAACATAGGAACAGGTTTATTCTATTACACAAATAAGTACTATTTGGCTTTTTCAATTCCTAACATGCTTAAATCTGCTCATCTAGATTATAATGGAGTAGAATACGGTTCAGAAGTACAACATTATTTCCTTACGGGGGGATATGTTTTCAATTTGAGTGAGAAAACTAAGTTTAAACCTCATTTCATGTTGAAATCAGCTTTTGGAGCACCAACTTCATTAGATGTATCAACTAACTTTTTGTTTTTTGATAAATTCGAACTTGGAGCAACTTATAGACTAGATGATTCATTTGGTGCTTTGGTAAATTATAGAATTACTGATGGACTTAGAATTGGATACGCTTATGATCATATTGTTTCAGATCTTGATGTAACAACTCCTTCATCTCATGAAGTTATGCTGTTGTTTGATTTGAACTTCCCTAAGAAAGTGTCAAGTTCGCCACGTTATTTCTAACATAAACAAACTTAAAATGAAAAAAATATATATAGCTATAGGTTTTGCTTTTGTAATATCTACTACAAAAGCGCAAAACAAAGAAACTAAAGTAGCAGATCAACTTTTTAATCGTTATGAGTTTGTTGATGCTGCAAAAGAATATTTAAAGATTAATGATAAAGGTAAAGCTGATGCTTATGTTTTTAAGCAATTAGGGGACTGTTATTATAATGTTTTTAATTCAGTTGAAGCTGAAAAATGGTATGCACAAGCAACAGCATCCCAACAAGATGCAGAAACATATTTTCGTTATGCTGAAATGCTAAAAGCAAATGGTAAGTATCCTGAAGCTAACGCAGCCATGAGCAAATTTGCATCACTGGCTCCAAATGATCAAAGAGCTCAAAAATCAGGCAATAAAAATCAGTTAAATGAAATTCTGGGACAATCTAAGAAGTTCGATGTTAAAGCTGTTCCAACTAGTTCTAAGTACTCCGATTTTGGAGCTTTTCTAAAAGATCAAACGGTTTATTTTGCTAGTGCTAGAAATACTTCCAGAAAGACATATGATTGGAATGATCAACCTTATTTAGATATTTATAAGGCTGATTTTGTGGATGGTCAATTAAACGCTATCGCAACTCCAGTTACTGAAATTAACTCTTCTTATCACGAAGGTCCAGTCACGATTAGTGCAGATGGTAATACAATGTTTTTTTCTAGAGAAAGTTTTTTTGATAAAAAGTTCGTAAAAAGTGCTGATAAGAAAACAAAACAAGGAAAAGTTAACATTTTTAAAGCAACAAATGTTGATGGAAAATGGTCAAACATAACGCCTGTTTCTTTTAACAGTAAAGAATTTAACACAAGTAGTCCTTCGTTAAGTAAAGATGGAAGTACTCTTTATTTTATCTCAGATATGCCTGGTAGCATAGGGAAAACAGATGTTTGGAAAGTATCTGTTAATAGTGATGGTACTTTTGGTACTCCTGAGAATCTTGGCTCAAAAGTAAATACTGAGGGTAATGAATTATCAGCTTTTATTGCGGATAATAATACCCTTTATTTTTCTTCAAATGGTCTTGGAGGATTAGGAGGACTTGATGTTTATGCTTTTGATGTGACTAAAGGTTCAGAACCCATCAACCTTGGTAAGCCAGTAAATAGTGAAAAAGATGATTTCGGTTTTACTTTCAATCAAGATAAAAATATTGCGTTTTTATCAAGTAATAGAGACGGTGGTGCAGGAGATGATGATATCTATCTAGCTATTCCTGTTTGTAATACTGATTTAATTGTTAATATTAATGATGCTAAATCTGGAGCTGCTGTAGCTGAAGCTAAAGTTAGTGTGTTGGGAGGAAGCCAAAATGGTTTAGCTAATGGACTATCGAATGAGATAGGTAAAGCTAATTTCCAATTTGAATGTGAACAAGCAAAAACAGTTACAGTGTCTAGAAACGGTTATTATGATGAAACTGTTACTGTGCCTCAACAAAAAGGAGAAGTTGCTTTAAATGTTAGTTTAAAACCAATTGAAGCTATTGTTACTGAGACTGAAGTAATCTTAAACAATATTTATTTTGATTATAACAAAAGTAATATTACTCAACAAGGTGCATCTGAGTTAGATAAATTAGTTGCAGTTATGAATCAATATCCAGAAATGGTAATTTTTGCTAAATCACATACTGATTCACGCGGTAATGATAAATATAATATGAGTTTATCTGACCGAAGAGCAAAATCTACAGTTCAATATGTTATTTCCAAAGGAATTGCTAAAG